>CAZRHW010000262.1:0-4910 GCA_964599785.1 uncultured Bacteroides sp.
TATCGGTTGTTTGGATATAAAATAATTAATGCTGACCTGGTGAATTGCCCTTAATACTCATAAAACCGATCAGAGTTTTATCCTGATACCCGGTCCCAGCAGAAGAAAGAATTTCGTGTCTTTAAGAAGGTATCCACCTCCAAAATAGAGGGGGAAAGTAAGTTTAGTATCTTTTGTTGTAGGATAGAGACTGCCAAGTATGACCACACCTATGTCCCTGTTTTCTCCTGTATCACTGAAGTTAAATGTATTCAGGGCAAGGAAGCCTGCCCCGATCTTATATGGCCGAACAGAATTTATTTTATCTGGGTGGTAAAAAGTAAACTGCGCAATCATCGCAATACTGATCCCGGTCAATTGTCCGAAACGATCATCTTCTGAATTTGGATTAGGCCTGGAGACAGTTATCAAACCGGCCGGAAATGATACTTCAATATCGAATGAGTAATCTTTCCTTAGTATCAGGTCAAATTCCTTCGAAAATCCTTTACCCGAATATTTACTACTGTTGTGGCTGATACGAATATTAATTCTTGACCAGAGATCAAGGGTATGTGTTTTTCTGCGGATAAACTGGTTCAGGCTAAAATAGTCCATTCCACAATCTTTGTCGGGATAATGCTCAAACCTGGGGGAATTAATATCCGGACAGATTACGATGTTATCCAGTGTTTTTATTTCCAGGATTTCATTTTTACCACCAAAAATTGTGATTTCCATCTGCAGGTATTGCTTCCCATACATCTTTACCTCTGAATCCAGGATTGTATGATCGGCACTGAAGATGACATCACTGATAGTTTTATCTACCAGGATTGTTGATGGTAATTCGGCAACCTGGTGCTTAATTCCGTCATAATTCACATACAGAAAATCAAATGGCCGTGGTTCCTGATATTCCCTGACATTCAGTGCATGTCCTGTATTACTGGCCCAGTTATACAGGTTGAGGCTTTTTTTTGCAACATCCATCGGCACCCTGAATTTATAAAGTGCCAGATTTTCACTCCTGATGGTTGTATCGGTTGAAATATCTGTAAGTTCCTCAAAAGTAAACCTTGCTTTATGCAAACCCTGGCCTTCGATTTTAAGATCGATTACCTCACCCGGATAGACAATGAGATTTTGTGTCCAGTTACCTTCCCTCAGGATGGAGATCCTGTCGATCCTTGTTTTAGGGGTGATATTAAAATTGGTAATAAAAATTGCCTGGTCCCCATCTTTGATGTAGAGGTACCCCTCGGATTCCCTGTGATAGTTATATACCCTGAGTATACAAAGAACCCTGTTGTTAGTCATCAGGTTGCGTGTAAATAGTTCTGCCATGAGTGCTCCTCCGGGCTGTTCCTGATCCTCAATCCGGTAGGTTTTCCCCATTCTCAGGAAGCGGCTGTTTTCCAATTGAACCTCAATACCCTGCCGGCCGGTACTGTCATCCAGTGTTACCTCACGTTTATCAATGCCCAGGTACTGCAGGCGGCTCTGTTTTACATTAAAAGTATATGCTATGGGAGGGAGTACATAGACAGGGATCCCATCCTTATTCAGGTGTGGTGATTTTGTCTGCAACGGGACATGAATAGTTTTCTGTCCGGTAGTATTTGGTATAAGGTGAAGGCGCAACTGGTTGAAAGTTTTTGAAAGCCTGTAACTAAATCCGTCACTTTCCTGCCAGTCGTTGTTAAACCTCACGTTATCAATATTATTAGTGACAAGTTCAAAAATTTTTTCCTCTCCGATGTATAATTCATCACTTAGAGGATAAAGCTTGACAAATGTGGCATGAAAGGGTAACAGGTTCAAATCGGTAATGGTTGCTTTTTCCTGCTCAGCTTCTTTTATAGCAAAAGTATATTTCAGAAAATTTGAAGTATTCAGATCGCGAAATGCAGTTTTGAACCTGAAAAACTCCCCATTTATGCTAATGAGTGAATCAATAATATCAAAATCACCTGAATGCAAAAGTGTGATACTGTCAATCCGGCTGAATTCATTTGGATATAATCTGACCTCGCAGACTTCTTCTTCATCTTTATATTCGAATGCCAGATATTCTTTTCCCTGGAATTTTATGGTATTCTTACCAAGCGTATACAAGCTTGTATCCGCCTTTATCTCAACTTCCCTGAAAAAATTCCTGATATCCTGGGATTCTGAATGGAATGTGGTCGAAAGGAACACGGATAAAAAGATGATAAAATATCTGCTGTGCATGATGATCTGAAATTATTTCAGGTGTAAAAATAATGGATTGGGGTATTAAATAAAAACTGAAAGTGGTAAAATAGTTAAATGGTCCCAATGGTAACAATGGTCCCAATTGTTGCAATGGCCAAATGGGTTTGGGTAATGGGAGTGATCACTCATCCAATGACTTCGAGTCATCGAATGAGTATAGTACCGGGGAAAGAAACAAGTCATCCCGACGAGCGGAGCGAGGAGGGAACTCGTAGTCGACTGCGTCAAATAAAAATTTGGAATGTTCTAATAAATATGATTATCTCAAATTCGACGAGGTCCCTCAGTCGCTTCGCCGCGCCTTAGGCACATGGCTTGATCCTAAAGATATGTTCAACTGTTTGAAGCCTGACCGAAGCAAAAAAGAGATGCCTCAAATTAAAAATGCACTTAAATGCCTCAAATTAAAAATGCCTCAAAACCATTTAAAAGATGAATCAGGAATTATCAAAGAAGATCCCGAACTCGCTTCGCTCTTCGGGATGACCTTGATCCTTAAAAAGTATATGGCTGTTTTAAGAACAACTGAATGACAATCGAATGACTGCTGAAGTACAACTGAATCTCAACTGAATAATGCAGGCAACAGCTGGTAAAAAACGATGAACATGATATAAATCAATCCAGGTAATTTCTAGTTTTATTATCTTTGTTTAAATAAGTACCTTTTATTAAATGCTTGTAAAAGAGATTGTTAATCCAAAAAGTATTGTTATTGTAGGAGGTTCGAACAGTCTTGCCAAACCTGGTGGTAAAGTGCTCCGGAACATTCTGGACGGCACTTTCAGGGGTAAACTTTATGTTATCAACCCAAAGGAGACCGAGGTTCAGGGGATTAAGTCATTTCAGCATATTGAGGATCTGCCGGAAACCGAACTTGCCATACTTGCCATTGCTGCACCATTCTGTCCTGAAACAATCAGAGTGCTTGCAGACCAAAAGGGTGTGAAGGGATTTATAATACTGTCAGCCGGATTTGCAGAGGAAAGTGATAAAGGTGCCAGGCTGGAAAAGGAAATTGTTGAGATTGTTGAGAAGGTCGAAGGTTCTTTGATCGGGCCAAATTGCATCGGTGTTATCAATCCCTGTTATCAGGGTGTTTTTACCATGCCGGTACCGAAGCTTGATCCGCAGGGTTGTGATTTTATTTCGGGATCAGGGGCTACTGCCGTTTTTATTCTGGAAGCCGGGATGCCGCGGGGATTGACATTTGCCAGTGTATATTCCGTTGGCAACTGTGCGCAGACAGGAGTAGAGGAGGTATTGCAATATATGGACGAAGTTTTTGATCCGGCCAGGAGTTCAAAGATCAAACTTTTATATATTGAACAAATAAAGAACCCGCAGAAACTGTTAAGACACGCCTCGTCACTGATCCGGAAAGGGTGCAGGATTGCAGCTATCAAAGCGGGTACCACAGAAGCAGGAAGCCGTGCTGCGTCCTCTCATACCGGCGCACTGGCAAGCCCCGATTCTGCTGTTGATGCATTATTTCGAAAAGCAGGCATCGTAAGATGTTACAGCAGGGCAGAACTGGTAACGGTGGCTTCAGTCTTCATGTATCCTCAATTAAGCGGGGCGAACATGGCTGTCATTACCCATGCCGGCGGACCTGCTGTTATGATTACAGATGCCTTATCTGAAGGGGGGTTGAAAATACCATCCATCGATAAATCGAAAAGTGCCGGGCTGCTGGCAAAGCTATACCCGGGTTCTTCAGTAGACAATCCGATAGATTTTCTGGCAACAGGTAATGCAGAGCAACTGGGACAAATTATTGATTATTGTGATCATTATTTTGATGAGGTTGACGGGATGATAGTAATCTTCGGCAGTCCGGGACTCACAGCCGTCAATGACGTATATAAACTGCTTGATGAAAAAATACGTACATGCCTGAAACCTATATTTCCGGTGTTGCCCTCGGTTATCAATGCAAAGGATGAAATACAGGAATTTCTTGCTAAAGGACGAATTAACTTTCCCGATGAAGTAGAACTTGGCAGGGCACTGTCGAAAGTTTATCATACATCTCCACCGGCACCTGAAAATATCCTACTTCCTGATGTTGACCGGGAGAAAATCCGATCCGTTATTAACAATACTGCAGATGGATTTTTAGAACCGGGAAAGGTGGCATCCTTACTCGATGCAGTCCGAATCCCCAGGGCTGATGAGTCAGTCGCCAGCTCATTGAGCGAGGCCACGGCGATTGCTGAAAAAATCGGATACCCGGTTGTTATAAAAATAGTTGGCGTTATTCATAAATCTGATGTTGGAGGAGTGGCGCTCAACGTGCAGGATAACAAACATTTAACAAAAGAGTATGAAAGATTGCAGTTAATTCAGGGTGTCACAGGTATTCTTATTCAACCTATGCTGAAAGGAACCGAATTGTTTGCGGGTTTGAAATATCAAAACGGGTTTGGATCATTGATTTTATGCGGACTGGGAGGAATATTTGTAGAGGTTATGAAGGATGTGCAATACGGATTATCACCGTTAACCATTGATGAGGCATCGGTCATGATCAGAAATCTGCACGGATATCAGATTCTTAAAGGAACCAGGGGACAGGAGCCGGTAAATGAGCGGCTGTTTGCTGAAATACTTGTCAGATTATCTGCACTTGCAGAAGCTGCACCTGAGATTAAGGAAATGGATATAAATCC
>CAZRHW010000263.1:0-4886 GCA_964599785.1 uncultured Bacteroides sp.
AAAGCCGATTCCGGCCCTTACAGTCACTCCATGTCAAATATTGAGGATAACCGGCTACAGGAAACTCCTGAAGGAATACCTCTTTTCGGTGAAAATGAATTCAAAATCATTCCTAATCCTTTTAATGAAACCACAACGCTGATGCTTCACAATCCAGAAGGACATACATACACCCTTTATATCATGGATCTTTCAGGGAAGGTTTGCAGGATTGTGGAGAACATCAATACATCGGAGTATGTTTTGAAAAAAGAAGGGCTGAAGGAAGGGTTTTATTTTGTGGAATTAAGGGGACTGAGACTATTGCGCGGGAGAATGGTAATAGAATAACCTGTAATCACTCATACAATGACTTGTAAGAACACTCATACGATGACTTCAAATCATATTGTGAATGTTTTATTACGTATGAATATTAATCATCTTTTGAGTAATTAAATCTCAGATGATTGTTAGTCATCGTATGAGTGATCAGAAAAAAGATTTTCCGACCTGTTAGGTTGAAGTAATAATTTTTTTCTGAAGCTTTCTGTTATAAAATACTCTCCTATTTTCAGGGAAGGCAACAAAAAGGGCAAGATTTCATTTAAACCATTTTTAAACCTCCGCAGTTCAGGAATTCAAATGACCGCCGGATAACCCATTATTGTTGTTATGCAGAGGTACAGGAGATATGCGGGAGTTTGCTTCCTTATTGATAGCTAAAAGAGTGTATAAAAAATAATCTGCTAAATTATCCAATCCCAAATTAGGCACACGTTTGATTTGATCTATTAATCTATATACTTACAGATACTGACAAACCATCAAACATATATAATTTTGTTGGTATTCTTTTTCTATTACAAAGGGCTTCAGTTTATTTATATTTGAGGTTATTGCCTGTTACCTTGATTATACAAAATTAAATTGAGAAAAAAAAGACACCAAGTGCATATATAAAAAAGCTAAGGGCAAAATATTTCATAGTAAGTCTTTGGGATCTATAACTGGGAAAATAGAATTTTCAATAATTGTGCCTCCACTGCGGGCAATGACTAACCCACGCATAGTTGAAAATGATATACCAGTTAATGTGACTACTATTAAGTCATCTATAACTGTTTCATTTTTTTTATTATTTGAAATAAAATCCTCAAAGTTGTCAACACAAAAAATAAAATCATACTCAATATCTGCTCCTGCATTTCCTGCCCATTTTTCATCTGCTTCTACTTCAATTTTTGCTTCTATTTTAATTTTAAATAATTTCTCCTCAGTATTATAAGCAACATCAGTTTCAAAATTGTACTCGAAATTTTCAATTGAATCAGATGATAATGGATTTTCCTTATCATTATATACACTAAAATTGATTGGTATTAGACCAATAAGGTGAACTTTGCTTACATCAAACTTACTTGATCCACTCATGATGCAATAGATTGGTTTTCATTAACATTTTCAAATTTTCCAGATGTCCATTGTTTCTTATGAACAACCTTAAGTTCTGAACAGGTCAAAATATCAGTTCCAGAAATAAATCTTTTTGATACTTGTTTTCTCATAATATGAAATTCCAAACCTCTAAATTCGATGTTTGGAAAACTATGACGAAATCGCCGGGGAGTCAAGATTATTGAATCATTTAAAACCGTTTCAATCTTGGACAAGGTTTTTATCGTAAAATTATGAGAACCAGACAACCACTTACATACCTCCGACTCATTCTTTCCAAGCATTTTGGAAAGATCCTTTTGAGTAATCTTTCTCTTTTGAAGCAGTTCCCCAATTTGTTCAACAATGTCAAAGGTTTTTGAAATAAAAACTTTTGATTCCTGACTTGAGTTACTTAATACCTTGTCAAAATATTTACTCGCCATGTTGTATTTGATATATTAATTTTTAAATATAAAATTCTAATTGGCCACTCAACTTTTTATGTTCAATTATTATTTCTCTCTCCATAATAGCTTGTCTAACCTGTTTCTCAAAACTTAAAATTTGATGAAATTTCATTGACAAGTCGTCACTTTCCTGGGCTGTTTGACTTGATTTAATTCCCCCATTGCCAAGTATTAAAATTGAATTACTTAACTTGATACAAAACAATCTGAGATTTGAATAGTCATTATAGGGGGGTAATGCATTTGCATTGTTTTCTTCTCTAAGTTGAATATTCTCAAGCCCTCTTTCTCCTATCTGATCAATCCAGTTTACGATGTCGTCTAAATCATCCTAATATTCAGGTTCATCTTCAGAAATTCTTTTTAGAAATTTATCTGTCTCCGATAATTCTGAATCCTCAAAACGAAATGTATAGAACATTACTTTATCAAATTCTTTGAATTCCTCAATAACAACAACCGTATTCACTTATAAGTAAAGTTAAATATAATTCATTTTTATTTATAAATCAAGATTTTAAGATAGATTTTAACATATAATTCACTTATAAGTGAAGCACAAATGTATAAAAATATCTTAAATTCTATCATTCTATATTAAATTTACTAAGTTTTTTTGAAAATGAAATATTTATGCTGGGAAATACTGTGAAAGGAAGCACCTCATTCGAGAGTAAAGTGAGTTTATGATTCCGGAAATGGATGAGTGCCTGAAAATCCGGAACATAAACATCACATTATCAAATCAATTTGATTTTATGATTTACCTTCAAACAGATTGCTCAATTTAAATCGGACACGGGTGCTCAATCACTCCGGAATTTGCACATAACCATAAATGAGGGTTGAATCCCATCAAGTAAATAAGTTTAAACCAGAATAAAAAAGCCTTTCAGCGAAATGCTGAAAGGCTTGTATTTATTGGGTGGGCGATGTAGGATTGCTCTTCCTGAATATCCGGTGTGGTAAAAGTGATTCTCCAATCAGGATCAGGCACATCGCCAGCAGTCCAAAGAGAATGTAGACTGCAACCGGACTGGAAAATTGGAATAACCTGTCAATTTGCCCGGTAACCGCAGTTATCTTTGAAGTATCAATATGCCAGTTTAAATTGATATCAGGTAAATATTGAGCATAACCCGTTCCGGCACCCCCGAAAACAAAAGCAACAACCACCAGCGCGGCAACCAGTACGGCGATCACGATCCAGGCTGTCCTGCTGATCAGCGGCTTGTATATTTCAGCATAATAACTTTTCTCTACCGAAACACGGTACATCACCCGCTCGGTGAATGATGAGGATGGCTCGAAAACCTCCTGGCGGGAGAAAAGATCCCTCATCAGTTCATTTTCTTTCTTAGCCTGTTTCTTCATAATAATTCAATTAATTCTTCTTTTAAATATTTTTTCAGCATACCCATCATCTTCTGCCTGGCACGGAATATTTTCACTTTTGCATTGTTTTTTGTCAGGCCGGTGATCCGTGCGACCTCATCAAGTTCCTTTTCTTCATAATAGTACAAAGTTACCAGGAAATTTTCATCCGGATCAAGTTTTTCAAGTGCAATATCCAGGAATTTTTTTCTTTCCGACTCTTTTAACTGATAATATGCATCGTTTATCTCACCCGATTCTTTTTCTTCAACCCCTGAATCCTCAATACTGTATATCTCTTTACTGCTTCTTCTCATCTTCGAAATGGCCGTTGTATAAACGATCCTGTAAAGCCATGTCGAAAACTTTGCACCGCCCCTGAACTGTGATAACGACTGATATGCTTTCACAAAAGCATCCTGTGCAACCTCTTCGGCATCTTCCCGGTTCTTAAGCATCCTGAGCGCCAGGGAAAAAGTCATTGACTTGTATTTATTGACAAGAAAGGCATACGCGTTCGTTTCACCGTCCAGGACTTTCTTTATATAATGGCCGTCTTCCTTGTATTCCATCTTAACTCATCAATTAGACGCAGCAGGTTCATTACCGGTTACAAGTTAATAAGTCCTGAAGGATAAATAAAATATTTAACCGGTTTTTGTAACCGGTTGAACAGAGCAGGCGTCAAAACAATTGAAAACAAATTATTAACTTAAAAATCATTATCATGCACGCAGGAGAAGTTTTAATTCCAATTGCTGCTTTTGCACTTGTTTTCGGGATGTTCTATCTGTACATCGTGACGAGGCACAAACAGCGTCTGGCATTGATCGAAAAAGGAGCAGATGCCACAATTTTCGGGATGGGAAACGGCAAATCAGGCAAATACTGGACCATCAGGACCGGTCTGTTTTTTGTCGGGATCGGCGCAGGTGTATTAATGGGGAACTTACTGGCCAATATCGGCCTTATTGATGTCGTCGCATATATCTCGATGATATTTATTTTCGGCGGCCTTGGCCTTATTATGTTTCATATTATTTTCCGGAACCTGAATTGAGGGTAGAACCTTTCGATTTTTTATCCTTAACATCACTCACTTTTCTCTGACTCACCCCCCTGGGGGCTGTTTAAAAAGTCTTTAAAGGCTTCTCGCAGATAGGCGCAGATTATACCGCAGATTTCGCAGATGTCTATAAACCAGTTATTTAAATTCTGCGAAATCTGCATTTAAATCAGCGGAATCTGCGAGAAATATAAATCAAAAGACTTTATAAACATCCCCAATCAAAAGGGGGGTGAGTCCGGGAAATAATATTATTCCGTATAATATCTGATCATCCTCACGATAGCCCTCCTGCAGACCTCGCAGAAACCTTCCGCCTCGTTGCTTTTCATCCTGCAGTCAAAGGCAGGCCTGTAAACACCTTTCGCAACATATCCCCCACCCTCAAAAACACCGGTCTTATCCAGGTAAAGCTCTTCTGCCGGAGTGGGTATGGGTATATCAGATGATACCATATCGGCCCATTTGGATTCAAAATCCACGAGGGTGGTCAGGTTGGGCTCCCAGGGTTCCACCGAGAGATCGAAGTATTCTTCATAGGCAACGGTGGATGAATAATA
>CAZRHW010000264.1:0-3748 GCA_964599785.1 uncultured Bacteroides sp.
TATAATCATTTTTTTAATATAAGATATAAATATCTTTAAATATTTTTATCTTATCAGTTTTTTAACTTATAAATTGAATATTCGGGCTAAGCTTGGTTTTACAGACATATCATAATGAATAAATCAACGAATTAAAAATCGTATGACCATAAATAATACTTATTTCTTATCATTATTTATGACTTTTATTATCATTTTAGTAACTTCAATATTTATTATCTGAATTTTATTTTGAAGTTGCACTGCACGAAGGCAAATTCCACATTTTCATAGGTTTCTTTTCACTTTTTAAAAATTTGAATTTTGATTAAAAGAATGATGGAATATTGGTCCAACATTACATTAATCCATTATTCCATTAATCTAAAAAGACAACTAATTATACTTTGCGACACTTGCATTTAACCACACCCACACCCCTACCCACACACAACTGAAAACTGACAACCGAAAACCTAAAACTATTTATTATGTTACAATTCTTCTCCGCCAGCACCAGCATCGTGAACTCTCAGAGAGCCATCACGGAATGTATTGAAAACGCCCTTGCTGATCAGCCAAACCTTGACTGTGATCTCATTATCATCTACACAGCCATGGGGCATAACTTCAAAGAGCTCCTCAGCGAAGCTCACAGGCTTTGTCCGAATGCACAGGTCGTGGGCTGTACCTGCGGCGGAATCATAGGAAAAGAGGGCCCGGATGAATCACTAAAAGCCCTGGCGATCATGGCCATAAAAGGTCCGAAAGATGAATTTGTTGTTTCCGGAATAGAGTCATTTGAAAATGTTGATCCATATGAAATATTTTCTCAAAGGGCCCGGGATATGAAGAATCAGAATCCCGAAATTAATATGATTTTATGTCATCCTGGTATAATATTAACACATCCAACTTATAAATATATTGAAGGCATTGAATCAGTTTTCGGCCCGGATATTCCAATAGTCGGCGGGCTTTCCTGTGATAACAATAAATACGTAAGCAATTTTCAGTTCATGGGAGAGCAGATAATTGAGAAGGGAGCCATTATGATTGGATTTGCAGACCCGACCCTTGAACTGATCAGTCTGGGCAAACATGGATTTGATATTCTTGGTGAACCTTTCGAGGTAACTCATTCTGATGATAATCTTATATTTGAGATGAACAACAGGCTTCCCTGGAAAATCTGGACAGAGAGACTGGGAGTGCCGGAAACATCAGCCGAAGCAGCGATATTTTCACCACTCGCAAGAGAGCTGCCAGCTGGGCTCCGTGAAGAATATGGCAGCACTTATCTTATTGCAGGAATTATACCATTGCCAGATGGTACTTTAGCTGCTTCAACTAAGATCCCCCAAGGGACAAAATTCTGGCTAACAAGGAGGAATGAAAAGCATATTCTTGAAAGTGTGGACCGGTTGATGATAGAAATCCTTGACCGCTGCGAGGGCAGAAGGCCTGTTGCCGTATTCCATGCAGATTGTTTTGCAAGAGGAAAGCTACTTTTTAACCAGTTTATGAAAGAGGATATTATCAGTCAATTGCAGTATCCTCTTTGTAAAGGTGAAAATATTCCCTGGCTCGGTATGTATGGTTCCGGTGAATTGACTCCAATAAAAAGCCAAAATTATTTACAGACATTTACCACTTCCTTATATGTCATTGTAAAGCGGAAAACGGTAATAGAAGAGGAAAAAATACAACTAAAAACAGAAGAGATAAAATCATCAAAACTTTTTGATCCAACAACAATAAGAAATATCACCTTAAAAAGCCGTTTTATTGGTTCTGCCACATGGCTGGGTAAGGCAAACAATGATGGTTCCTGTTCTCCGATGCTTATCAGTTCACTGTTGCCGGTAGCAAAGGGTGAAACAGGATTGCTGATAAGCGAAATGGCCTATGTATCACGGAATGGTCAATGTGCACCATCTCAGATGGGTGTTTATAATGATGATCTTCTGCCCGGCCTCAGTCTGATGGCAGAATACGTGCATAAAGCAGGAGCACCGGTGGTTATGCAGCTGGTGCATGGAGGTTTATTTGCTATTCCGATGTTAACCGGGCAGGAACTACTTGGCCCGTCGGTCATGCAAACACCGGATAGTTCGATAGGCCGGGAAATGACAAAGGAAGAAGTCAAGGATACGGTAGAAGCATTTAAAAATGCAGCAGTCAGAGCTCAAACAGCCGGGTTTGACGGTGTACAGGTACATGCAGCCCATGGCTGGCTCCTGAGCCAGTTCCTTTCGCCATTTTTTAACAGGAGAACTGACGAATACGGAGGCAATATTGAAAACCGCGCAAGGATTGTCCTGGAAATTGTGAAAAGCATCAGGGAAACAGTTGGAGATCAGTTTGCCGTTCTGGTCAAAATTAATTCGGATGATTTCCTTCCCGGTGGATTCAACATTGATGATATGCTGCTTGTTTCAGCCATGCTTGAAAAAGCCGGAGTCGATGCCATTGAAATAAGCGGGGGAACATGTGGTGCCCTTCTTACAGGAAACATTGATGGCTCATTCTCCCCCTCCGGGAAAAAAGAAGTTTATTACAGAGAGGCTGCAAAACGTTTTAAAGAAAAAATAAGGATACCACTGATTCTCGTTGGTGGAATACGGACTTTCGAGACAGCTGATGAACTGGTTAAAACAGGAACAGCAGATTATGTTTCTCTCTGTCGTCCCCTGATACGCGAGCCCGGCCTCATCAAGAGATGGAAATCAGGCGATCTCAGGAAATCCGAATGTATATCGGATAATGCCTGCTTACAATCCGGAATGGAAGGGAAGGGCGTTCATTGTGTTCATGTAAGCAACTAGTCAACTTAAGTTGCAGATTGAAAGTTTTTAACAAGAGGGACAATTGATTCGGCATGCACTAATATGGAATCCTTGCTCCATACCCCTTTGCCGTTTGAATATATCAGGCAGTCCTTTATTCTAATCAAGTTACCGGATCTTATGTATATTCCGGATCACTGATTCATTTCCTGCATTTTTCTTCCAACATGAGCCAGAACCTCCTTCAGCTCTTTCTCCGGACTGAATTCAATCCAGGCTATCTCTTCTTCGGACCAACCGATATGACCTGCCGGAAAATAAAACACCTCACCGGCATGAACGGTTTCCTCTTCGCCATTATCATATCTGAGGTGCATTGATCCTTTGAGCATATATCCCCAGTGAGGACAGGGACAACTGTCGTTTGGCAATCCTTCAAGCAAATTTGGGGTTGAAGGCATGGGAGGCATCTCATAATAGGCAACAGCCATACCTCCCAGTCCATCCTGCACACACATTTTTGTACCGGGAGCCTCCATGATAACCGGAAGATTTTCAAGTTTTACGTGCATGGTAAATAAAATTTAATTAATTATTTGATTTGTTATATAATTGAATTTAAGATTATTATGTAGAGGTGCGCCACGGCGCGTCTCTATATAATAATTCATTTATTTAGAAATTTCAATCGCACTACACGTAATATATTATTAAATTTAAACAAAATCTGATCAATAACATGCTCTTTCATGGATAAATAATTCAAATAAACCAAAGTAGCGTAATACATTGTAAAAGAATTGCATTTTTATCGCATTTACCATTTCATTTTCAAGTTTTATTTGATTAATGAATGAAGAATAAATAACTTTATATGCAAGCAAATGACCAATTATTTTCTGCGTCCTCTGCGGTCAAACACACTCACACCCCTACCCACACACAACTGAAAACTGACAACCGAAAACCTAAAACTATTT
>CAZRHW010000264.1:3848-4879 GCA_964599785.1 uncultured Bacteroides sp.
GTACATGCAGCCCATGGCTGGCTCCTGAGCCAGTTCCTTTCGCCATTTTTTAACAAAAGAACAGATGAATATGGTGGGAGTCTCGAAAACAGGGCAAGGATTGTTCTTGAGGTTACTAGAAGCATAAGGGAAGCTGTCGGGGAGAATTTTGCTGTTCTGATCAAAATTAATTCAGATGATTTCATTCCCGGTGGATTCAATACTGATGATATGCTCCTGGTATCAGCCATGCTTGAAAAAGCCGGAGTTGATGCAATTGAGATAAGCGGGGGAACAATAGGTGCCATGCTGACCGGTAATCCTTATGGCTCATTTTCCCCGGTTTCTAAGAAAGATGTCTATTACACTGAAGCTGCAAAACGTCTTAAAGAAAAAGTGAAAATACCGGTAATACTGGTTGGAGGAATACGAACATTTGAGACCGCAGATGAACTTGTTAAAACCGGCGTCGCAGATTATATTTCCCTCTGTCGTCCCCTTATCCGTGAACCGGATCTGATAAAAAAATGGAAATCCGGGAATCTGAAAAAGTCCGATTGCATCTCCGACAGTGCCTGTTTCCAGCCCGGGATGGAAGGAAAGGGTGTGCATTGTATTCATGTGAAGGAAAGTTAAGAATTAATTGTCCATTGAATTTTTTATATAGTTAGACATAGTGAAGATCGGAAGTTGTAGCCGGAAGTCAAAATATCTAAAGATATTGCTTCGGATTCTTGTCTTCGGACTTCCGCCCTCAAACATATTATTCAAAAAAGTCATCTAATTTTACTTTGAGTACAGATAGCTCTTTATGTCTATCGGAACAGGATATCAGTTAAACACACCCCCACCCACACATAACTTAAAACTTTGAACTTAGAACTATAAACTATAGACCATGTTACAATTTTTCTCCGCCAGCACCAGCATTGTGAACTCTAAAAGAGCCATAACCGAATGCCTTGAAAACGCCATGGTTGATCAACCAAACCTTGATTGTGATCTTATCATTATCTACACTGCCATGGGGCATAACTTTAAAGACCTTCTGG
>CAZRHW010000265.1:0-4855 GCA_964599785.1 uncultured Bacteroides sp.
ACCCTCATTTACCAGATCATTACTGTTTTAAATTTCCCTGCCATTTTTTCTGTTAGCCTTGATAATTGAATTCATCAATAATGAGGGTTTCATCGTATTATTGTTTAATGATTTTAAATGTTCTCACTTCTTTGTTGTTTTTTATAATCTTCAGGAAATAAGTTGAAGGAATGTAGCTATCCATCCGGATAACTGTTTCCGGACCTTCAATGTGTTCATACATCAATAATCTCCCATTAAGATCATAAAGCTGAAAATAAAAATCCTTCCACATACCTCTTTCCGGACTTTGCAACAGAGAAATCAATGTTAGATGAATACATTCCGTAGCCGGATTCGGAAAAGCAGATATTTCAAAATCCGGTACTTCAACTTCTTCAATGGCAGTTACGGTGAGCCTGCTCTGATGAAAACCCTGGGTAAGGATATTATCTCCGCTGCTAACCGTAGCCGTAACTATTTCACCAACTGTCCAGCTCATTTGTGCCGAGCCGTTTTCGGCATGATTCCCCGAGGTGGATACCACCTGCTGTGCTTGTAGTGTTATGTTCCACATTAACATCAGGATCAACATACAGAAATTACCGAAAACCAGTATTAAACGTTTCATAGACTTATTTTAAATTAATTTATCTGTTGACTGATTGATTTAGCAAGTAAATGAATGGATGAATGTTTTTCTAGAGCCTCGATGCGTCTCTACATTTGTTTACACATTTTCTACCAGAAAATTATTACAATTTATTATCACTACCAAAATTTTGGGATGAACTGCTATCAGGTGGGATGAACTGCCTGCGGACCGGGATAAGTGTAAAAAAAAGGAAACCTTTTTTCCTTACCTGAAACAGAAATAAATTTTATCTTTGGCCATTTTATTAAATAAATTACATAAGAGATTGTTATGAGTGTACGACAATTCAGCAGACTGGGATTATTTCTGACCAGCCTTTATTTATCAGCCCACTTAAATGCACAGGTTGGCCCGGATAATCTTATTCAAAGGGAGAATGCAGTTAAAATTTTTATTGATTGTGAACGATGTGACATGAATTATATCAGGGAGGAAATTCCATATGTGAATTACGTAAGGGATGTGAAAGAGGCCCAGGTATATGTCCTTGAAAGTAGTGATCTGACAGGCAGCGGTGGACGAAAATATACATATACGTTTATCGGACAGATGGATTACAAGGGATTGAATGATACCATTGAATATTCATCACGCCCGGATGATATGCGTGATCAGGTTCGGGAACACCGGACACAAATGCTCAGACTGGGTTTAATGCGTTATGTGGCCAGGACTCCCCTGTATAATGAAGTTATTATTATTCCTGCTGAAAATGTGGAAAAACAGCAGGTTATTGACAGATGGAATAACTGGGTTTTTGAACTGCAAGCCGAACCAAATTTCGAAGGGGAACAATCTTTTAAAGAACTTTCTCTCAGAAGTTCTGTGTCGGCCGTTAAGATTACTCATGACTGGAAAATAGAAATGGATTTCAATCACCGTTACACCATGACCAGATACAGCTATGAAGACACCCTGTATAATTTAAGTAAAAGTTCTCAACGCTTTGATAAACTGATCGTTAAAAGCCTCGGAGATCACTGGTCGGCAGGCATGAGAGTAGATTTGCTCTCTTCAACATTTAACAATATAAATTTCAAAATAGATGTATTTCCGTCAGTTGAATACAATATCTTTCCGTACTCCGAATCAACGCAGCGGCAATTAAGGGTTCTGTATGGAATAGGGAATTCCTATTCACATTATTTTGATACTACGATATACAACAAGGTACAGGATAACTTATTACAGCAGAAGCTTCAGGTTGCCTATCAGATTCAGGAAAAGTGGGGATCAATCAACGTATCACTCGAAGGATCGAACTATTTTTACGATCTCTCAAAAAACAGGATTGAATTGGGTGGATTTATACAGATACGCATTCTAAAAGGATTATCATTGAGGATTTTCGGCGGTGCAGCCAGGATAAACGACCAGTTGGGGCTTGTCAAAGGGGAATTATCTGAAGCGGATATACTGCTTCAGTTGCAGGAATTGGAAACCAGTTATCAGCTGGATGGGGAAATAGGCATTACATACACTTTCGGTTCAATTTATAATAATATTGTAAATCCAAGATTTGGAAATGGAAGACGGTTTTTTTAAAATCTTTTTCTGTTTGAAATGATTCGCCACCTAAAAAAAATCTTTGTCTGGCTTCTCTTTCAAATTTTATAATTAATTTAACGTGAGTTCGACATAAGATAGATAATATAAAATGTTATATTTCAATAAATTACTTTGTGTATCTTTGTGTCTTTGAGTCTTTGTGGCTAAATATTTATGATGATAAATGGCACACAAACCAAAACATTACCGGCAACAAAAAAGGAACCAGCCTCCCCGGAAGCCTGGCAAAACTGCAAGGATAGCAACCCTGGAGGAAACAAAGAAAAAACAAAGAGAACTTGCTGTTAAAATATTTACCGTCCTTTATCTCCTGGTATTATTCTTCAGCTATGTCAAGATCTATCAATATATTTTCGATGACAAGCTGGACCTGGGGGGAGATAATGCCAACTATTATATTCTTGGGAAAGCATTATCCGGTGGTGACGGATATAAAAGCATCAGCATGTATAATGCCCCTCCGCATAACCATTTCCCTCCCGGTTATCCGGCAATTGTTGCGTTTGTAATGAAGTTCTTTTCAGATGAGATTACGACGATAAAAACTGCCAACGGGGTCATGTTTTTCTTTACGCTAATCACCCTGTTCTTCGTTTTCAGAAAACTGACACGGAACATCCACCTGTCGTTCGTCCTGTGTGTCATTACCATGCTCAATTCCATCATGTTAAAACATTCGACCATCATGATGAGTGAGATCCCTTTTATGCTGTTCACATCCCTTAATATTCTCCTGTTTATCAATCTCGATTTTACACTTCATCCTTTAAAAAACAAATATTTTTACCCTTTCCTGCTCACCCTGAGTTTTGTTTATTATATAAGAAGCATCGGGATCGCCCTGTTGGGTGGAATTCTTCTTTACCTTCTGATAAAGAAGAACTGGAAATATCTTATTGCAACATTATCCGGTTTTATTTTACTCGCCTTACCCTGGTTCATCAGAGGAAAAATGATCGGCGGAGGATCATATATGAGTCAGCTTTTCATGAAAAATCCTTACCGGCCGGAAATGGGAAATATGGAGGTATTCGATTGGTTCACACGTATCGGCAAAAACCTGGTTCGGTATATAACCAGGGAAATCCCATCCGGGACATTTCCCTTTATCACTGTGGATTATGACGCCGGTATAACAGTCATTCAATGGGTCACCGGTATTATCATCCTGCTTATCGCAGCCTACGGTCTCTATAAACTGCCAAAACAAAGGATCCTTATCCTCTGGTATCTGCTTGGAACCTTGGGGATTGTTTTATTATGGCCGGATGTCTGGTTCGGCCCCAGGTATATCATTCCCGTTATCCCATTCATATTATTGCTGACCATTTATGGTTTATATGGAGGTATCATGTTTATCCTTGAAAATAAATATCATGTGAATAACAGGTTTGTTACCGGTATTCTCATACCATGGTGTTTTCTTTTAAGCGTTCCCTTGTTTGTCCCTGAAGTAAAAAATCTGCATGCCTTTGCCGAGGGTGTGTATTCAGACGCCTACCGGAATTTCTTTGAAATTGCCAAATGGTCGCGGTATAATACACCGGCTGATGCCGTATTCTGCTGCAGAAAACCAGCCCTTTTCTATGCCTACGCACAGAGACCAATGGCCCTGTATAGATATACAACCGACCAGGAAGAACTTGTCGATGACCTGAAGGAGAAGAATGTGAGATATGTAGTCCTGGAACAGTTGGGTTATGCTTCCACAGGCCGTTACCTCGTGCCGGCAATCCAGAGATATCCCCTGAAATTCAAGATTATCCAGCATTTACAGGATCCGGATACCTATTTGCTTGAATTCAATTATAATCTTGATTACCTCGGTGAATGGAAAGACGGGAAGAAAAATGGTCACGGGAAATTTACCTGGGAGGATGGACGCGTATATGAAGGAGCCTGGAAAGATGACACGATGACAGGCTGGGGTGTTTTTACCTGGCCGGATGGGAGCCGGTATGAAGGACAATGGATGAACAATTTAAGACATGGCACAGGAACATTTTACACTGCCGATGGAAGGAAGGTAGAAACAGAGTGGAGATATGACAAACCAGCCGTACAACGTTAATATTTTACTCGCCGGGTGACTCCCGGTCACCCGGCGAGTAGTTATAACTATAATCCCGCAACGGCGGTATAAAAATTCTCCACACTTTCCTTGATTTCCGGTACATTATTCAACCAGTTAGCCTCATATTCGATGTCAAATAATCCCTGAAATCCCTGTCTTTTCATCTCCTGTAATACTGCCGGCATATCTACCACACCTGTTCCCCATGGTACATCAACAGCTTCCGGCGACTTTTCATTCACATCCTTGAAATGAAAAATAATAACCCTGCCTTCCAGTTTCTGAAGACACTCAACCGGGTCAAGACCCGACCGGATCCAGTGACCGACATCCGCACATACGCCAAGATTTTTACTTCTCCCTTCAAGGGCCATCAGCACTGAATCGGGATGCCAGTATGGTGATGGTGCGGGATGATTATGGATGGCAACCTTAATGCCATATTCATCACATAATTGTTCAACCAGGTCGAGTTGATCCATTCCGGGTTCTGCAGTGATGACCCCGATGCCCATATTTTTGGCAAAATCAAACAACTGCTTCCAGCCTGCCGTATCACGTGCTCCGGTAACACCGTA
>CAZRHW010000266.1:0-2862 GCA_964599785.1 uncultured Bacteroides sp.
GGCAACGTATCCGAGCAAAATGAAAGGCCGTCTCTCAAATCCCCCCCAATCAAGCGAACGCCATTGGTTTTAAGAAAATCTATGTATGCCGGTTTATAAAAATACGCCCGTGACGGATGCTCAATGGTCCAGGATTGCCTTCCGGAAATTATTCCTAACCCGGCAGCCAGTATTCCAAACCCGGTCCCGATTTCAAGAAACGACCCCTTTATTGCGCTGATTGAGGAAATTCGAGCATAATGAGATGACCATACCGAGAGAAACGCTTCATTCAACTCAGGCAGTGATTCTCCGTAATCAATGGCCGATGCCTGGAGCATCAGATTTCTCCAGAAACCTGAAGACCCCTACGTGCAGCCGGAATCCAATCTCATGGTTTAGTTGCCTCCGCAGATCAAAAAAAATGATAACCGTCGAGTATTCAGAAATCATCTTCGAGAGAAACGAACGGACCACTCCGCATAAAATGAAAGCCCTTCGCCCTCCACCGGTCCGTAAAGATCCGGCACCTTGTAATCCTTATCAAGCAAGTTTTTTACCCGAAATGTGAATATGCTGTTTTTCAAAAACAGGTCTTTGACGTGAAATGTCAGGCCCAAAAGCCATGGCTGCCCATAATGTCCCGAGACGGTGTCTTTTGAATAACTATAGGGAATATCACTCGTT
Organism: uncultured Bacteroides sp.; assembly: GCA_964599785.1. Lineage (GTDB taxonomy): Bacteria > Bacteroidota > Bacteroidia > Bacteroidales > SM23-62 > LJUQ01. Next base: position 667 of record CAZRHW010000266.1, read on the forward strand.
TTTGAACCCTCCAGGACAACGGTGACCCCAGGTCTAAATCGATAGGTGAACTCCAGCCGGGAAATAACATCCGGACCTGTGTAAAAGGGTTCTTCCCAGGTATCATATACTTCCGCTATGGATCCATCCGGCCTTACGAAGGTGTATTTGAGTGCACGGTAATGAACGTCCCTTTGGCGATTATCTATCAACGTCAGACCTGCACAGAGATCCATATTCTCTTTCAGATGCCATTGACCGGAGAACTCCAGTCCCTGGAGCTTCTGTTCCGAAGGCACGGACAGGCCGCCGTAAGGGTTTTCCTGGATATGGTCTGTCAGGCGGCTGTAAAATCCCGCTATTGCAAAAGTATTCTTTGGTGATGGATTCCAGGCCACCTCAATATTGAGAGTGTTGATTCCCTCGGGATCGAAAGAACTGTCTGCGAAAAGCTGTCCGGAATATGGGCTCCTGTAGGCAGTGCCATATGCCGTCTTGACACGCCAGTTCCGTGCAAAGGGCCAATTGACCCCCAGGCTGTAGCTCCTCGTGGTCCGGTATTGCGAATGGTCATCGACTCTCCCGCCAACCCACCAGTCCAGATTTCTCCAAGTATGGCGGTACTGAAGAAATGCCGATTTCAGTTCATTATGGTAATCCGCCTGCTCCACTTCCGGCACAAAAATTTCGTTTGTCGGTTTGAGGAAATCGGGCAAAAAACCATCCCTTACGAATGCGCCTTCCACGTCGTTTTTTCTGTAACTCACTCCCGCAGTAAGCAGTCCCTTTTTCCATAAGCGCCGGTCCCATAGCAATTCGCCGGAATAGATCCGGTTCGTCTGTTCCCTTTCCAGGTCCACGTCCGTGACTTCGTACTGAATATCCTGATAGTAACTGGTGAGAGACCAGTGAGAAGGCCCGATGGTCCTGGTAAGGCTCGCTTTCAGATAACTTATGGGAGACTTCCGTTCCCCTTCCCAACTCAACACCTCTATATCATGCATGGCATATCGCCGCCTGAAATTTGAGAAACGCCCGGATATGGAGAGCCAGTCGCCGGCCTGAAAATTCCCGGTAAGATCCATATATTTTGACGGGTCCGCATGGCTTGTCCCTATTATTCCATCTCCATCCGAAGACTCAATGGATTTTTTCACGGTAAAAGAGCCATCATGATAATTTTCCCTGGCACCGTACCCTGAAAAAAAGGCATCCCAACCTTGTTTCGCAAGCCCCCAGTTCAGATAACCGCCTTTCAGGTTGTCCGACCCGCCAAAAACACCGGTCTTCACGCCGGATTCATCTCTCCCTCTCAAGGGGACCACATTTACGACGCCGGCATAGGCATCCGGACCCCACAGCACGGAACCGGGTCCACGGACAATCTCTACGCGCTTTACCCCATGGAGAGAAAGTTCCCTGTCTATGGGGTGCAGTTGTTTGGTCACATCCATGGTCACAGGAACACCATCGTAGAGGAAAAGGACCCCCTCGGGGATTCCCCTTAAGAAGGGGACCGTGCCCTTTGACCTGGGGGCCATATAAAAACCCACCTCTCCGGCCAGCAGCTCCCCGAGTGTCTCGTATCCTTTTTCATTTATGGTCTTCCGATCCACCACGCTTGCAATGGCAGGTGCCGCAGCGGGGCTCTCAGGTCTCCTGGAGGCCACCGTAACCACGGGGAGGTCTTCTCCCACAAACATGAGCATGGTGTCATCCTGTTGTATCTTCGTCTGTTTCGCCCATGCCGCAGGATAAATCAGGAGCAAAACGAGCATCGCTGATGTATACGAGAAAAAGATCGTCCGATTCACTATCTTTAAAACCTCGACATTTCGTTAAAAATTAAGCCATTTTTTTGGATAAAATCATCGTGATTCCGGATGCTGTTTCGGGTTTTTTTTACGAGCCATTTTCCGGAAATTTCAGCAATGTTCGGAACCGGGCACGGGACAATCCTAAAAGACGTGCGGCGGCACTCTGATTACCTCCCGTCATCTTCATTGCCTGGAGGATAACAGAACTTTGAAATTTATCAAAATCGATACCCGTGGCCGGAAGTTCAAACATGGCGTGGTCTTGAAAAATGGACCGGTCTTTCTGCCTGAGAAATCCAAGATCGTCGGAAGTGATGGGAAGACTTCCCGATTTGGAAATAACAGCCCTTTCCAGGGCATTGGCAAGTTCTCTGACATTTCCAGGCCATGGATATTCCGT
>CAZRHW010000266.1:2962-4851 GCA_964599785.1 uncultured Bacteroides sp.
CAGGGGCGGGACATGGATAGGAAAAACTGCAATTCTATAATAGAGATCTTCTCGGAATTTCCCCTGTTCCACCAACCGCTCCAGATCCTGATTCGTTGCGCAAATGAGCCGGGCATTTACAGAGATATCACGGTTGCCTCCAACCCTCTGGATTGACTTTTCCTGGACGGCCCTCAAAAGCTTGGCCTGTACATCCGGGGTCAAATCACCCACCTCATCCAGAAACAGGATCCCACCTTCTGCAAACTTAAATTTTCCTTCTTTTCTCTGGTTGGCCCCTGTAAAGGCCCCCTTTTCGTGTCCAAAGAGTTCGGATTCGACTAGGGCGGGGGATATCGCCGCACAATTGACCCCCACAAATCTTCCCTTACACATGGGGCTCGCTCTGTGAATAAGCCGTGCAACGACCTCCTTTCCGGTACCCGATTCCCCGGTTAGCAAAACAGTAGCCTGGCTGGAAGCTACCTTCAAGGCATCCTTTTCCACTTCTTTCATGGCGTTGGATACAAAGATCCCGGTTTCTTTTTCGCCATGTTGAGAGAGATCTTTCCGCAACTGCACATTTTCCGTCATGATGCGGCCCATCCCAAGGGCCCTTTCAACTGCAAGGAAAACCTGTTTCTCATCAAAGGGTTTCACCAGGTAATCCGCAGCCCCGAGCCTGAGGGCATCCACAGCAGATTCAAGCGTTGCATATGCAGTGATAAAGACCACCGGACATCCAAGGTCCCTTTCTTTTATCTCCCTCAAGAGCCCAACGCCATCCAGTCCATTCATTTTAATATCAGTGATAACGAGATCAAAAGGTTCTCCGTCAAGCAACGAGAGGGCCTTGTTGCCGCCCGATGCCTCCATGACATCATGTCCCTCGGCAGAAAGCATAATCTTCAGGATGGTCCGAACCCTTTCCTCGTCATCTACAACCAGTATATGCGCCATTGCGCCGTTACCCTCCCGTATCTGTTCACAGAATCGTCAAGTAATAAAAATGAACGTCGAACATCGAATAATGATGTCGCGTTGCTCCTAAATTTATTATAAAATTGAGAGTTAAACAGCTATTTTTTTCACTTCCCTTTTGAGCCGGATCTCAAAACACGCCCCTCCGGCGTCACGGTTTCTTACGGATATTTCACCCCCATGCGCCTTTACAATATCTTTGGTCATTGCCAGCCCAAGGCCTGTGCCCTTGGCCCTGGAGGTAAAGAACGGCTCAAAGATGCGACCCAGTTCATCCGGGGGGATACCCGTACCGGTATCTTTGACAGTAAAGACCCAAGTATAATTATCGGAACAAGATATCACATCTATTCGATCCTCCGGGCCGCAAATTTCCAATGCATTTCTCAGTATGTTCAAGATCGCCCTGTCCATGAGATGGCGATCACATGAAACAACACACTCTTTTGTTTCGATATCCGAACGGATTTCAGGACCGCCATTGTCTTTCATCAGCGTTACCTTTTGCATCAGTTCCCTCAGCGCCTTATTGATCTCCACGGTCCCGAACAGTGGTTTTTTGGGCCTTGCAAACAGAAGGAAGTCCTCCATAAGCCGGTTAATCCGCACCACCTCATCCTCAATGTAGATCCATAGTGTATTCTTTGTGTCCTCACAAATATCTTTCTTTTTCAAAATATCCATGCTGCCCTTAATAATGGAAAGAGGATTCTTTACCTCATGCGCCACCATCATGGAAAACTTGCCCACTTCAGCAAGGGCATGCTGCCTGGCCATCTTCTTGTGGGCCTGTTCCAGCTCCATCTGGCGCCTCTTGAGCGAAGCAAGCATATCATTAAATGTCGTTGCAAGAGTTCTGGTCTCCAGGAGCCTTCCCCCTTTTGCTCTAACATCCATGTTTCCTTTTGAAACTTCTTTTGATATCTCCA
>CAZRHW010000267.1:0-4850 GCA_964599785.1 uncultured Bacteroides sp.
TGCCGTCAACTTCACGAATGATATCCACAAGTACTGAAGCAACCTTTGGTAAGCGCTCTTTCATAACCCATTGAAAATCATCTTCAGCATTTAATAAATAAACCGGATTGCTGATGATATTGATGATAGGAACACCCGCTTCGTACCAATCACCACCGTCAGTTGGGGGATAGTCTCCCAATGGGCCTTCCGGGGGTAGTAAAAAGACACGGTTCAAATGATGATTCCCGACACTCCCGAGCACTGTGCTTACCATGTCACTGTTAAACGGAACAAAAATACCTGTTCCTTCAGGTCGGCCGCTTTCCACAAGGTCCCCATCCTGATTCTCAATAGCCTCTTTTGCTATATGTTCCACAGAAATTTCAAGTACAACACGGGGGACAATATCTTCTTTATGCTGATTGATGAAAGTACGTGTTCCAATCGATCCGTAGAAGTGCCCGGCAGTGAAAAGGACAAGTATTGTCCTGGCTACATCCTGTTTTTCAGCAAAATACCTGGCCAGTGCCAAAATAACTGAGCAGCCTGAAGCATCCTCCACCGGCGACATAAAAGGTGAATCATGATGGCAATGTATTATGACAATTTCATCATTTTTGCCCGGTATTTCTCCGGCAAGATTATGTGTCAGTTCAGAGTGCCTTATTCCTGTCAGCTTTAGCCGGGCCTTCATGCCCTTTTTAGCGGATTCACGTAAAAAAGGGCCATCATTCCTGCTGACCCAGAATCCAGGTAAGGGCTTGTCCAGAATATTCTTTTCTTTGAATCCATATGGTGCATACATACGGTATGAACCGCCTGGTTGATCTTTAAGTATACCTATAAAACCAACGGCACCTTTTTGAAATGCCTGCCTGTAAAAATGCCAGTTGATCCTTACCCATGTTGCCGGATGGTTAATTTCGTTTATATCATTATCAGGATCAAAGACACCAAGCGAGAACTTTCTTAGAAGTGTTACATCCAGTTTTGGAAAGCAGATATCCGTTACCACTATTTTACCTTTCCAGTTTCCCCCCTGGATGAATTTAGAGGGATCAGCATAAACCAATTCAGCTTCTATCCCATTTTCTTCTGTAAATGCAGCATATGGAATCCACTGGGAAGGAAGCATTTTAAATTCTGTCCCGTCAAAGATTTCGACTGAACTTTTTTGTGCTTCCCAGTATTCAACATTAATTTGTTCTTTATGGACATTCTTAAGGCCAAATTCAATCAATTTCTCGAGCAGATAATTTTCGCATCGATGTCCGGGTTCACTGCCGGCCCTCCTCGGCCCCAGATTTGCCATGTCTTTAACCCATTGAAACATGATCTGCTGATCAAACTGGTTATCAGATTTTGTTTCCATGATTGTATGATGTTTACGAATAGATTTTTGTGGATTTTTAATAAAGATAATAAATTGTTAGTTTAAATACTTAACCGAAAACTGAGAACAGAAAACTGAAAACCGTTCTGCCTTTTATTATCTTTGTGTCACAATTGAACATTCTGCAATGACTAAAAAATCAAAACTGAATAATGCCAACAATCTGAATGATAAGTACCGGCTGATCATATATAATGACCAGACTTTTAAAGAAGTATGGTATCTGCGTTTATCAAAGCTGAATTTTATTGCACTGATCATTTCAATTTTTATATTTCTTTCTGCCGGAATATATTCTCTGGTTGCTTTTACCAGTATCCGTGAAATGATCCCCGGATACCCTGATGATAATGTTCGCCGTACCATCCTGATGAATGCACTGCGACTTGATTCACTCGAGAATGAAATAAGGATAAGAGATATTTATTTCAGGAATCTGAATGCCATAATTTCAGGTGAGGAACCTGATAATATGCTGGCATCTGTCGATACCTCCATAGAATATACAAATATTGATTTTAGCAAATCGCTTGAAGATTCAATACTCAGGATGCAAATTGAAGAAGAAGAGCAATACAATCTTACTGTTGTAGATGATATCTCTCCATCATCAGGATTGGTAAGTATTCATTTTTTTGCTCCAATCAAGGGACATGTAACCAATACATTTAATGCCTATGAAAATCACTTTGGTACCGATATTGTCGCTGCACCAAATGAGGTAGTAAAAGCCACACTGGATGGTACTGTGATTATGGCTTCATGGACCGTTGAGACAGGTTATGTCCTTGAGATTCAGCATGCTAATAATCTCATCTCTGTCTACAAACATAATGCAGAACTTTTAAAAAAGGTGGGGAATCTCGTCAAGGCAGGTGATGCTATTGCAATAATAGGTAATTCCGGTGAACTCACTACCGGTCCTCACCTTCATTTCGAATTATGGTATAATGGTACACCAATAAATCCGGAAGAATACATCGTATTTTGATCTTTGTCTCCACCAGCTCCGATCATGAAGAAAAACATAGCGATACTTGGCTCAACAGGTTCAGTCGGTACCCAGGCACTTCAGGTTATTGAAAATCATCCCGATTTATTCGAACTTGACGTCTTAACTGCCGGAAGTAATGCCGGATTACTGATCAGACAGGCTATTCAATTTCTTCCGAAACATGTTGTCATTGCAGATGAGAAAAAATACCACGAGGTTGCCGAAGGTTTAGCAGGATATCAGGTCAATGTGCATGCCGGTCGGAAGGCTATTGAAAGTATCGTGGAAGATGATTCAATCGATCTGGTTTTAACTGCTATGGTGGGTTTTTCAGGGTTGAAGCCAACCCTGTCAGCAATTCGTTCCGGTAAAGATATCGCTCTGGCCAATAAAGAAACACTGGTTGTCGCCGGAAGTCTTATCAAACAATTATCAAACGAATTTAAAATCAATATTTATCCGGTTGATTCCGAACATTCGGCAATTTTTCAATGTGTCCGAGGTGAAGAATTGAATCCTATTGAGAAAATATACCTGACTGCATCAGGTGGACCATTCAGAGGAAAAACGCAGGAATTTCTCCGGAATGTGACCAGTACTGAAGCACTGAAGCACCCGAACTGGTTTATGGGTAATAAAATTACAATAGATTCTGCTACCCTTATGAATAAAGGCCTGGAAGTAATCGAAGCAAAATGGCTGTTTGATCTTCAACCAGATCAGATCGACGTGATCGTCCATCCGCAATCCATCATTCATTCAATTGTTCAGTTTGAGGATGGCTCAATGAAAGCACAAATGGGACTGCCTGATATGAAATTACCTATTCAGTATGCCTTAGGCTTTCCTGAAAGAATTAAATCGGATTTTCCACGTTTCTGTTTTACAGATTATCCAAATCTTACATTTGAGGCCCCGGATTTAAAAAATTTTCGTAATCTTGCACTCGCTTATAATGCACTGAAAAATGGAGGTAATTCTCCCTGTATTTTAAATGCTGCAAACGAGATTGCAGTAGATGCATTCTTAACCGGTCAGATTGGATTCCTGGATATCTCCGATATCATTGAAAAAACAGTGGATACAGTATATTTTATAGAGAACCCTGATTATGATGATTTTATACAGACCGATACAGAGGCAAGAAAGATTGCAAGTCAACTTGTTACTGGAAATACTCATTAAATCTAAATTTCAATACCAGTCAATGCAATGAAAATTCTGATTCAGGCTTCACAATTCCTTTTAAGTTTATCCATACTGGTTATGCTGCATGAACTGGGCCATTTCATTTTTGCCAGAATATTTAAAACCAGGGTTGAAAAATTCTATATCTTCTTCAATCCATGGTTTGCACTTTTTAAACGGAAGATAGGCGAAACAGAATATGGGATTGGGTGGCTTCCTCTGGGCGGATATGTTAAGATCTCAGGAATGATCGATGAGTCACTCGACAAAGAACAGCTTAAACGTCCTCCCCAACCCTGGGAGTTCCGGTCAAAACCTGCATGGCAACGTCTATTCATCATGATAGGCGGTGTTCTTGTTAACTTCCTGCTCGCCTTGTTTATCTATGCAACAACCCTGTATGTCTGGGGTGAACAATACCTTCCTACTAAAAACCTGAAGTATGGAATTATGTGCGACTCCCTTGCATTGAGCATGGGATTACAAAATGGTGACAGGATCATTTCTCTCGATAATCGCGAAGTTGAGAAATTCAATATGATCGTCCATGATATGATCGTAAATAAAACGAGTTCTATACAGGTGGAACGAAATGGTCGTGTCCTTGACATTCCCATTCCTGATGAAATTATTGCCCCCCTGTTAAAGAGCCCGGGATTCATCGACACCCGCATTCCTTTTTTCGCAGATAAATTTCCTAAGGATTCTCCGGCTGAAGAAGCTGGAATTAAAAAAGATGACCAGATCATCGGTCTGAATGATAAAGATCTCTTCTTTTTTGATGAATTCAGGGCAGAACTTGTAAAATTTAAAAATCAAACCATTAACGTTAAAGTGAAAAGAAATGGGGAAATACTGAATTTCCCCGTTAAGGTTAATGAAGAAGGCTATATCGGGATCTATCCGGTTGGTGATTATGCAAGATTCTTTGAACTCGAAAAGATCGACTATACTTTTCTGGCTGCTATCCCGGCTGGGATCAGTAAGGGATTCAGCACTATGATCAGTTACCTGAAACAATTGAAACTCCTCTTCAGGCCCAAAACAAAAGCATATGAGTCGCTTGGTGGATTTCTCAAAATCGGAAGTTTCTTCCCGGATGCATGGGATTGGCAGAAATTCTGGAACCTTACTGCTTTACTTTCCATCATCCTGGCAGTTATGAATATACTACCTATTCCCGCACTTGACGGAGGTCATGTCCTGTTTCTTATATTTGAAATCATATCCGGTCGCAAACCAGGGGATAAATTCCTCGAATATGCGCAAATTGCCGGAATGATCTTACTCCTT
>CAZRHW010000268.1:0-4846 GCA_964599785.1 uncultured Bacteroides sp.
ACTATACCAGGGAAGAGATATTTACCATTAATATCCTTGAAACAGGACTGGCAGACATCCTTCCCTCATCCCGGATACAGGTATATCCCAACCCCTTCAATAAATCCACAACACTCATGTTTAATAATCCGGAAAGTCATTCATACACACTCTTCATCATGGACCTCTCAGGAAAGGTATGCCGGATAGTGGATAACATCAACACCTCGGAATATGTTCTGGAAAAAGGAGATTTGAAGGAAGGATTTTATTTTATTGAGCTGAGGGGGCCGAAGGTGTTCAGGGGGAAGATAGTCGTAGAATAATATTAACGTTTGTTCCCCAATATTGGTGGCAGGATAATAAAGAGATTCAACCTGTCAGGTTTATCCCTGTGAAATGCCACTTCGTGGCTTTTGCTCCGCAAAAATTTCACGGGGCAAGTCAACCTGACAGGTCTTTTGATGCCTGAAAAAAAAACTCATCCAATGACACCCATTCTTCGGATAAGTGATATAAACAAATCTAAATTTCAATATCTTTGGATTAATTGCACTACATCTAAATGAATAAATAAATATCAACAAAATCACCTTTAATAATCTCAGGCTATGTCTGAAAAACCAAAACTCTCTTTATTCCAGATCCTTTCCAGGATCGTCCTGGGGCTTTTAAGCCTCATCTGTCTGCTTGGAAGTATCTATTACGTCTACAGATCCATTGATTCGTATAAACCCTTTTACGGTGCAGTGGTGATATTCCTGGTGCTGGCACTATTATTTGCACCTGTTTATGCCCGGCTTTTCAGGTCATTGAGCACATCTTACGGGGAAGGTGTGAGCAAGGCAGCACCATTTATCAGGGGGGGATTATTTGTCCTCCGGCTTTTTGCCCTGTTTATCCTGGCGTTATTTTTTATATCACAATGGAATCAGATTAAATCTGACCTGCGTTCAATGATACCGGCCAGAATCTCGACAGAGGAGATGGCTGAACTGGTTGATTATATCCGGAATGATCAACGTTCGGAACTAAGTTATGCCATATACAATTTACAATCACAGCAAAAGAAAATTGACTATAACCTGCTGATCGCAGAAAATTTCAGGGTTGCACTTAACCAGGCGAAAAACGATCCCAATTCATCAACATATGTATATGGTTCAGAAGTACTTGAACAAAGGCTCTTTCTGGATATCTTTTCCACCAGGGACAGTATATTTTCCCGCCTGCCAGACTATGAATCTTCCGACCTGGCCGCATATATCCCACCCCATGAAATGTTCGATCTGTTTATGGAATACGGGAAATTTTCCCTTGGATATGAAAAATTCTTCGAGGCCAATCTCTATTTTCGTGCTGCTGTAACACTTGATCCCGACAATCCCGATGTGATCCTTTCTGTTGCTGATATATATCTGGGAATGAACTTTCTTAATGAGGCGGCAGAAAATTATGAGTATTACTGCTCACTGATGAAGGATGAAGGTAAGGAGAACAAAATACCAAAAAGGGTGACGAAATTCCTGGAAGCCGGAATGTATGGAGAAAAGCTCCAGAAAAACCTTTTTGAATGCTGGCTGAACGATCAGACCAATGATCCTTATTTTTCACTGGAATATTATGAATCCAATAACATGGATTATGTCTATATCGGAGAACGGATTTACGGACAATTCTATGGGTTCCCGGATTATTTGCTTTTCGGCCCCAAATATTATTATTGGGAAGGAGACAGTTTAAACTTCGGACTGGCCGGCTGTGTGACGAAGCTCCTGGGGGGAGAACCACAGAAAATGAATGTGCATGCCATTACGGAATTATGTGGTATGGACTTCTATTCAGATATGGACCTTCCCTTCACACATATCAACCCGGAGATCATTAATTGGGCCCGTAAGAATCTTATTCCGGACCCCGGGCTTCTGCTTTTCGACAAACCGTGCCAGAGGATTTATAATGTTATGTTCAGAAATGTTCTGAGGAAGAAAGCCCTGGGCTACGCTTTTCTTCATTCCTTATACAGCGTGGATGAACAGGCCGGAGATTATCAATACCATATGTATGATGAACATTTTGATGGAGTGGATTACCTGTGGTCGTATTATTATGATAATGCCTCATATTTTCAAAGAACAGATATTGATCCATGGACGCTTGCAATGGAAACCGGTTTCTGGCTGAGAAGGTACATGGATGGCACCTACAATGAATGCTGGAATTTGCTTTCCCTGATTATGAATCAATATGACCAGTCATGGTTTGATTATGTTTGGGAGGGCTGGGAAAGGATGCAGGAGTATCCCGATGAGGATTACCAGGGTGGGGAGGGGGTTTGAGCTGGGAGTCCGCCTTCACTTCGTTTCGGCGGATAAAACTGGGAGCTGGGAGCTGGGCAAGGGGCGACAAAGGGATGGAGCGAGGGAGCGAACCGGATACATTCCATCAACGTGGAAAACAGTAGAAAAGTCCGCCTGTCCCTCCGAGTGCTCGGGGGGAGTTTCCAACCGGACTCTTTGAATACAAACAATAATAATAAAAGAAGTATTATCATGTCAAAAAATTCCACTTTATCCCGCCGGCAGTTTTTTCGGCGGTCCACCGCAGCCACAGCGGCTGTAGGATTGGGAGGGTTCCTTACAAATTCAGACCTGGAAGCCATTCCACAGCATGTAAACACGCATTCTCAGCCATCGGAATTAAAAATCACTGATATGCGCACTGTTACTGTCCACGGGCGCCATATCATCAGGCTGGACACGAACCAGGGTATTTACGGGTATGGTGAGGTTCGCGATGGTGCCAGCAAGACCTATGCCCTGATGCTAAAGAGCCGCATTATGGGAATGAATCCCTGCAATGTGGATAAAATATTCCGGGAAATCAAGCAGTTTGGATATCATGCCCGCCAGGCCGGTGGCGTTTGTGCCGTGGAGATGGCCTGCTGGGATCTTGCCGGAAAAGCCTGGGGAGTGCCCTGCTGGCAGATGTTGGGAGGCAAATTCAGGGATAAGATCCGTGTATACTCCGACACCCCCTTTTCAAAGGAATCCGGGGAACAGGGCCGACGGCTTAAAGAACGCGTGGAGAGAGGGTTTACATACCTGAAAATGGATCTTCCCATCACACTGCTGGAAGGTATTGAAGGCACCGTCACATGGCCCAAAGGGGAGATCGATCCCTTCAGACAATGGGGGAACGGTTTATCAGCCAACCTGGAACATCCCTTCACCGGCATCCGTGTTACTGAAAAAGGACTCGATCTTTTCGAAAAATATGTTGCCGGTGTCCGTGAAATAATCGGCTGGGAAATGCCGCTGGCAACCGACCATTACGGCCATTTTGGAATTGAAGACGGTATCAAGCTTGCCCAAAGGCTTGATAAATATAACCTCGCCTGGCTGGAAGATATGGTCCCCTGGTTTTATACCGACCAGTATGTGCGGCTGAAAAATTCCTGCACCACACCAATTCTGACCGGGGAAGATATTTACCTGAAAGAGGAATTTCTGAAACTGTTTGAAGCACAGGCCATCTCCATCTGCCATCCCGACCTGGCCACCTCAGGCGGCCTGCTGGAAACAAAGAAAATCGGCGACCTGGCAATGGAACATGGTATCTCCATGGCCATGCACATGGCAGGTAATCCGGTTACATTATTTGCCAATATCCACTGTGCAGCAGCAACAGAGAATTTCCTCGTCCTGGAACATCATAATGTAGATGATAAATGGTACGATACACTGGTTGATGGTGTTCCCAAACCTATCGTACAACCCGACGGGCATATCCCGGTACCGGACGGCCCCGGTCTCGGTATCGAACTGAACGAAGAAGCTGTCAGGGCGAATATCTCATCCGGCGGATATTTTGAACCGACACCGGAATGGGATGACGAACGTTCACACGACCGGCTGTGGAGCTTTGCGAAACCGGTCACAACAACAGATCCAACAATGTTTTGAAAAAACTTCGACCTGTCAGGTGGAGAATTTTCGACCTGTCATGTTTTATTCAACCTGACAGGTCTTTAATTCTCGTATATCACTCATCCGATGACTCGCAAATCATCGGATGAGTTAGAAACATCATTCATTAAAAAATTATGCCCCTTTCAAAAAAAATTCATGAATTGATCAGTCTATCAACCCCTTACATCCTTTTCATATGAAAAATTCAACTTTGCAAAACCTGCGCATCATCATCACTGCCTTTTTCCTGATTGTCCCTTTTATACTTCCAGCCCAGACAATAACAGTGAGTGGTGAGATTACAGCCGACACCACCTGGGCGGCTGATACGGTAAAAGTAACCGGAGATATTTTAATCCGGGATAGTATAAAACTCACCATCGCTCCCGGGACTTATATCGAATTCCAGGGTTTTTACGAGATTGAAGTGTTTGGAACCCTGGTTGCTGCCGGGACACCGGAAGATACCATTATTTTTACATGCCATCCAGACAGTACAGTAAATGGATGGAAAGGACTGGTATTTAATGACAGGTCTGTCGGTATCATGTTTGATAATGACTCCTCAAAGATCAGTCATTGCAGGATAGAGTATGGGAAACCATTAAAATATGATCCCGGTACTCCAAGAGGGGTTATTACAGTCTGGGAATTTTCCAGATTAATCATCACCAACTCGGTTTTTGCCAATAATTATGCTATCCATGGTGGGGCAATACTTTGCAGAGACCAGGCCGATATCAGTATTATCAATAACTATTTTATCCAAAATACCAGCGACTATGCCGGATCAGCTATTTATATATCCAATGCCGGGCCCCATGTTTCTAATAATACATTTATTGATAATAAGGGACCTCTGTCTGCCGGAGGAAGTGCCAGAATAGTAAATAATA
>CAZRHW010000269.1:0-4828 GCA_964599785.1 uncultured Bacteroides sp.
AAGGTTTTAAAAAGGCACAGATATTACAGGCTGAAGGTATTAAGGAATCTGAGATCAATAAGGCACAGGGCGACAAACAGGCAGCTATCCTTAAAGCCGAAGGGTTCGCAGAAGCGACTATCAAGAAGGCAAACGCTGAAGCCGAAGCCATTCGCAAAATAACAGAAGCTGTTACTACAAAAGGTGACCCGGTTAATTATCTTATTGCTGTCAGATATGTTGATACATTGAAAGAGATGGTATCAGGGAAAGATAATAAAGTTATCTATCTGCCCTATGAGGCAACCGGGATCCTGAGTTCAATCGGAGGGATTAAAGATATGCTGGAACAGACTAAAAAAGTTTAAACCGGTGTACTCACCGGGTGACTTCGGGGCACCCGGTGGGTATATTAATTCATTAACCCGGAAATTTTTCTGTTGAACAGAATAAATATCCCCAGCATCAGGAACCACTGAACTAAGCAGGTCATTACGCTAAAGGGATTAAAAGGATTGTACCAGTCATCCGGTGCAAAAACAGTTGCTGAGAGAAACATCCACCAGGCAAGAAGTACGAAGGCAGCAACCGGCACAAAAAATCTGATAATTACTGACCAACACCAGCCGGTTTTCCAGTCATTTGGGATGGAATTTATTTCTGCTGAGATGATCGTTGTTTTATTTTTGATGATCGCAAATGCAATGAATGCACCGGAGATCATAAGGCCTATCCCCCAGACATAGTCCTGGTTGCTCAGTATATCAAGGTTTCTTGCTGAAGGCAGGCCAAGGAGATAGATAAAAAGGGTAACGAGGATAATAGCTTGTGATCTTTTCATTCCGGTATCAACGAGTACCCTTGAAGCCAGTTCGAGCATTGCAATAATAGAAGAGAAGCCGGCAAAAGTAAGACCAAGGAAGAACAATGATGCCAGGGGTGTGCCCATAAACATCCTCGCAAATAACTGGGGCATCCAGATGAAAGTCAGACCTGTTGAAGCAGGTCCGCTGGAGCGCATAATCTCGAGTGTTTCCGTGTTAGACATTCCCATCTCATTCTGAAGTACAGAAAATACTGTTCCAAATATCATAATTGCAGCAAGCAAGGAAACAGTATTGTTACCAATACCTGTAAAGAATGCATTCTTCACCACTTTATGTCTGGATTGCATGTAAGCAGCATAGGTCAGGAATAATCCCCAGCCAGCACCTGTATCCCAGGCATTCTGGGTGAGGGCTGCGAGCCATGTCTCGGGAAGAAGAAGCTGGCTCCATTCAGGTTTGAAAAGATATTTCAACCCGTCAACAGCACCGGGAAGTGTTACAGCCCGGATAACGGAAATAATAACAATGAATAGTAAAACAGGTATCAGTATCTTGTTAACTCTTTCAATTGAACTGATCCCCTTCCAGATAGCCAGTGCACCCAAACCCACAGCCAGAAAATGGAACAAAAAAGGCCAGTTACTATTTTGGTACGTATCCCAGGTAGCCAGGGAAGCTTCAGTAGTCAGAGGAAGCTGATGTGTAAGTGTATGGATAAAATAATAAATACACCAGCCTACAACAACAGCATAGAAAAATGCAATGGCGGTTGAAACAAAAGCTACAAATGTTCCCATCCAGGCAAATCTTTGGCCGACTGCTTTGAAAAAAATCCCGATCACACCAGATCTGAATTTTCTTCCGAGAGCATACTCTGCGATGATTAATGGTATACTCCATAAGAAAAGAAATATTAACCATGCAATCAGGAAAGCCCCGGCTCCTGTATCACCACCACTTTGTGCTGCGATCCTTGGAAACCGCCAGATGTTGCCTGTTCCTACGGCAATTCCAAGGGCGCTGAGTAACAATCCAAGCCTGGAGGAAAAACGCTGGTTTACTGAATTGTCGAGTGAATGAGCCATTTGATAAGAAACAGCCTGACAGGTTCGGGATAACCTGTCAGGTTTAATTTGTAATTATTTATAAACTCAGTGATCAAAGATCTTTATTGGATTGACCAGTGCCTTCAACATGTCATCCGTTAAAATTGAAGGACCTTCTTCTTCCGGAGTCAGACTGAGAACCGGAAGGTCCGAATTATTGATGATTTCCTGTGCCGTTGATCCAATAAAATATTCAGTAAAGTCAAGTTCCTGCTGTGTCATGATCATAACCAGATCGGTATGCAACTCCAGTGAAAGTTTATTCAGTATCTTGGACCATACCGGATCGGGATCTGGAATGAGTTTGTAATCGCAGGATATCTGCATACTTTCGAAAATATCTTTTATTTCGCGCAGCCGGGTACGGAATTTAATTTCAAGACTGACTAAATCTTCCGTCAGAACAGTGAGGATTGTTATATCGGATTTAAGCAGATTGGCAATGTCAATAGCCTTACATACCTGCTTTTTTGTCTGTTTTGTCAGATCGAGCGGAAGTAAAAGGTGTTCACATCCCGGATTTTTGGGCATTTTTTTCAGGGTTATAGCAGGTATTTCCGACTCGCGGACGATATGCATCGTATTCGTCCCGGTGAAGTTTTTTACTATATTCATTGAATCTGTTCTGCCCATAAATATCAGACTTGAACCAAGTTCTGTTGCTGTTTCAACAATTCTGTTATAGACTTTCCCTTTTTTAATGATCGGGAATAACTTTAAGCCCGGATCTGTGGATTTCTGCTTAACAATATCCTTAAGATTATCCCTCGCACCCCGCTGGATCATTTTACGTTGCGTATCCGTGAGAACCATTTTAAGCATGGAAGATTCCTCTTCCAGGACATATAATAAATGGATATCTGCCTTATTCTGTTTGCCCAGGGCGAGAGCATAATCAAGGGCTGCTTCAGCTTCAGGCCTGAAATCAAAGGCAACAAGGAAATTCTGATTTGATGACATAGATCAAACTTTTATTTAATTTTTCGCAGTACAATTGTTTTCAGTCTCATAGGATTCCAGATTTCTCCCGCAGGACTTAAAGTCAGGATGAGGTCTCCCGTCTTTTCAGATGATATTTCTCCCAACTTAACCTGTTTAAAGTCATCAAGAGATCCGGTCGGATCAATTATGATTTCAGCTTCTGATTCATCAAGGGATACTTCACAGGTATTTTGGCCAGTATTAAGAGCCAGTTCTGCCAGGATCTCAAAAGTGCCGGGGTTATCAAGATGAAACATCCAGGTAAGCCGGGTGCGATGATCAACCCAGTTGGTTAAGTAACTGTCAAAGGATTGGTCGGAAAGAACAGCCTGTTCACCATATCCCGGATTATGGATATCAGCCATTGAAACCGGTAATAAAACATTCCCGTCATCGGATTGGCGGGGCATGTTGCTGACAATATTTAATTCACCTTTTATTCTGAGTCTGATGACAGAGTTAATGGCATCAGGTGCTTCGGCTGGTAAATTGATGGTTACTCCGAATCCTGTATTTTTTATCTTTAATTTTTCACCAGAAGCAAGGATCATGGCCGAATTCACCTTGCTCATCAGTCCGGGGATTTCAAGGATTTGGTTTTCAGGCCAGTCAAAGACATGGAGATAAAGGATAGTTTCTTTGTCCGACACTTTTTTTGTACAGGCCCCCCATGGTAATTTATAAAAAGGACTGGCGGTTGTTCCATAAACGGATTCGCCGTTGACAGACATCCATTCTCCGATTTCTTTAAGTCTTTCAATACTCGGTTGAGGAATTTCTCCTTCGGCGGTCGGGCCAACATTCAACAGAAAGTTCCCTCCCTTGCTGGCAATATCGACAAGATAACGGATCAGTGTTTCTGCAGATTTCCAGTTATCATCATAATATTTATATCCCCAGCTGGTATTCATGGTCATGCACACTTCCCAGTCATAATCAAGTCCGGTAGGGGGAATATACTGTTCAGGAGTAGAGAAATCACCCTTCCATGGCTTGTACAACCGGTTATTTTCAATAATTCCCGGCTGAAGATCAAGCAATTTATGAAGTTCTTCAGCCAGTGGTTCAGTCATGCCAATAGGTGTATCCCACCAAATAATGGCTAAATCTCCATAGTTTGAGAGTATTTCAGTTACCTGTGGGATTGCCTTTTCATGCACATATTCTTCCATTGTTTTTCTCTCAACTGATGGATCCCAATATGGTTCTCCTCTGTCTATACCTGAATATGCTCCTCCCGGATGATGCCAGTCCTGAGCCTGGGAATGATAAAATCCCAGTTTTATTCCATTTTTTTTACAGGCTATTGCCAATTCTTCCAGTGGATCCCGATCAAAAGGTGTTGCGTCAACAATATTATAAGGATCTGTTTTCGAATGGAACATGGCAAAACCGTCATGATGTTTGGATGTGATAACAATATATTTCATTCCTGCTTCTTTTGCGAGCTGTACCCATTCTTCCGCATTATATTTAACAGGATTGAATTCTTTTGCCAGGGCTTCATAGTCAGCAACCGGGATCCTGGCACGAAGCATAATCCATTCACTGATCCCCGGGATTTTTTCTCCGTTCCATTCTCCGGCAGGAATAGCATATAATCCCCAGTGTATGAACATGCCAAAACGTGCTTCACGCCACCAATCCATTTTATCTGCCGGTATTTGATCCTGGTCAGATTTTTGGGTTTGCTGACAGGACAGAAGAAAAATAAACATAAATAGTAAAATCGGTTTAAGTGTCTTCATAAATGAGTCAGGTTATTGGTTAATGCTATAGTATATGTTATTTAACTACATTTAAGCCACACTCCAAACCCAAAATCCACACCCACCAGAAACCAGAAACCCCGCCCGAACGTGCCGTTCGGTAAGGGCGGGCAGGAACCAGGAACCAGGAACCAGGAACCAGGAACCAGGAACCAGGAACCAGGAA
>CAZRHW010000270.1:0-4820 GCA_964599785.1 uncultured Bacteroides sp.
ATGTTTCGTTTTTCGAATTTATTTCGACTTTCCAATGTTTCTTCTTTCGAATTTATTTCGACTTTCCTGCGTTTCTTTTTTCGAATTTGTTTCGACTTTCTTAAGTTTCTTTTTTCGATTTTATTTATTCTTCATCTTCCAGTTCAAGGATCCACTGAATTCCTCCCTTGAGATGTCTTCTGAAAAGTGTATCCTTGTAATGTTCCGGGCTATGACCAAGTGCCGTATACCACTCCCGCCCCCCATCATACTGATGACACCAGGCAAGCGGAAAAAAGTCACCGAATACCGTTCCCGGATAGTCTTCCCGCTGATCATCTTCAATCGTTGTAAGATCCACTGCCAGAAGCACATGAATGTCCGGATTCAGATAATGAACATAATAACATTCATCCTCCCACTCCCAGATTTCCGGCAGAAAGCTGGTTGAAGGATGGTTTTTATCGATAACATTAATACTGAATGGCTGGAAAGGGGGATGTCTCAGGAATTTCCCCCCCAGTAATGACCAGTACCATGGCCATTCTCTTTCCGAGCCGGAAGCGGAATGAATACCAATAAATCCTTTCCCGGAACGGATAAATACCTGAAATGAATTTCTCTGCTCATCTGTCAGAAATGCTTCATTGTTTGTATTTGAAAAGATGATCCCATCAAATTGGGCCAGGTCATCATTATTAAACAACAAAGGATCGTCAGATGCGATAGTTTCAATTCCCAGCTCTTTACATATTTCCTGAAGAGCTGTTACACTGGCTTCGATATTGTCATGCACATAACCTTCGCCATTGCGGGTATAAATAAGAATTCTCTTCTGTTCTTTAATTTCAGGCCGGTTGGCACAGGAGATGAGAACCGGAAGCAGGAAAATCAATATTATTTTTTTCATGATTTGTTTTAAAATAATTGATTATGAGTATGTTATTATTAAAAAGTTTGATATTTTATGAAACAGTAATTATATTTATTCAAAGATAAGAGAAATATTTACCACAAAAAATCCGGCATATACTCAAACACACTGAGCATGCCATGCTGGTTTTTCATTACGCTGTGTACCCTCTGTGCTCTCTGTCGTTAAACGGATTTTGTGATCATCTTAAAATTTTTTATATCTTGCTCTATCTCAACTTCAATCCCAGATGATCAAAAAAACGGAACAAATAACCCGGGAAGAAGGGGATGAGTCCGCAAAACCTGATTGTTCTTTCAAAATACAACTTAACTATCATGAAAAGCTTAAATCCTGTTTCAGAAAAAAATTCATACCAAAATCAATCACCTGGATCGATTCTGGATAAAACTATTTTGCAATGCACAACCGTGCTTTTAATCATCCTGCTATTCTTTACAGGATGTGTTTCGAAGAATGATGATATCGTTAACCTGCAAGTGCTGAATACAGCCTCTGTTGAAATTACTGATGCAATTATCAGGATAAACGATCCGGGGATCCTGCAAAAGATTAAAATGCTGCCGGGAAAAAATATAATGGTAAAATCTGACACAATCTATCCTGTCCAGCTAATCCGGGAAGATGATACCATCATTGAATTATTATTCTTATGTGACCTTCGGCCTGATGACAATAAGTTGTTTACCATATCAGGGTCGGATATGGAGGTGCATTTTAAACGCCGTACCCAGGCAGAAATTTCTATCAGGACTGGCGGAGAATGGCAGGATCGGATATATCAGGGAGGTACTTTTGAAAATATTGATTTCCTGAGAGTTCCCGATGAACATACAGATCATTCTTCCTATATACGATATGAAGGACCAGGCTGGGAATCAGATCTTGTCGGATACCGTTTTTATCTCGACTGGCGGAATGCCATAGATATCTTTGGTAAAAAAGTTGATACCATGGTTCTTCAGTATGTAGGGCAGGATGGTTATGATTCATATCATGAGATATCCGGTTGGGGTGTGGATATCCTGAACGTTGGTGAATCCCTTGGAATGGGATCCATCGGATACTGGAATGAAAATAAAGCTGAACGGGTTGCCGTAGCTGACAGCATATATTGTGAGATCAGCTACAGTGGAATACTGGAATCAAAAATCACAACTAACTATTTCGGCTGGCAGATTAGTGACCAAAGAACCGACTTGATTTCACAACTTTCCATCCAGGCTGGAAGCCGTCTTACAATGCACCAACTGCAAATTTCTTCTGAAATGGATAACCTCTGTACAGGCCTTGTTAAACACGCCGATGCGGAGATCATTCATCCCGGATCACCCACAGGTGAATGGACATGGCTTGCCACTTATGGCAAACAGACCCTCCAGGAGGACCTGCTGGGTATGGCCATTATCTACAGGCAGAATGATCTCATACAGCTTGCAGAAGATGAACTTAACCATGTGGTCATCCTTAATCCATCCAATCATAAACTAACCTATTATTTCCTTGCTGCATGGGAGCAGGAACCGGGAGGGATTAAGAACAAGGAAGAATTCATAGATTACCTGAATTTACAGGTAGAAATTCTTAACCACAAACCTCTGGTAAAACTGGCCGGGAGCATATAAGACTGAGTTTTGAATTCCGAGAGATGAATTCTTAATTTATCCCGTTTGATAATCAGTAGTTGAAATGAAGTCGGATGACATAGAAAAGGGGGGCGTCACAACTGAAATTTTACTCAGGAATAGGATTCACACTCTGATCTTCGGAGTTATTCATTAATCTATAGATTTATATTACTAAATATATTTCGAACTCAGGTTAATTTAATGTAACTTTGTTCCCGGATAATTTAAGCCTTTTACCGTAAATACAACCTGATTTAGGCTTTATCATGAAAAAGTATTTACTGATTATCACTTTTTTAGCCTTCTTACCTGAAATGATTTTTGCCCAGGGATGTTGTTGTGCGGGAGGCGGGGGAATAGGGACATCCATAGCCAGGTTCGGACTGGGAACTGCCGATGCCAGAAATTTGCAGTTACTGGTTGGATATGATTTAAATTACATGAACAGCCTCTATGATGGTGATACAAAGCTGGAGGATAATGGTAACCAGCGGGTTATTCACTCAGGTGTTCTGGTGGTAGATTTCGGTATCAGTCGTCGATTGTCCGTTGCCGGTATCATGTCTTATATGTTTCAGGAGCTTGGTTCAACCAGCCTGGATGGCAGAAGACAGGTTGATTATCTCTGGGGATTCGGTGATATGGTTTTTATGGCCAAATTCCGTATAATGAATCCTCTAGCCTATAACGGATGGGGTATATATGCCGGCATCGGGCCTAAATTGCCGACCGGGAGTTCTTCTCATTCCAGTTCCGATGGTTCCACATTCCCAATGGATGTACAACCCGGTTCAGGTTCTTTTGATGCCATATCCTGGTTAAGCATTTCCAAAAGCCACATCTTCATAACCAATCTGTATCTGAATTCTGGTGCAACATTCCGCCTTTCAGGACAAAACAGGAATTACAGGGATTCACTAACCTACAATCCCGGCAATGAATTCATGTACTCTGCCGGCCTGAGTTATAACTTCTATAAAAAATTTGTTTTTGATATATTTAACTACGTACAATACAGATATCAGGCAACTGATAAATTATCCGGAGAACCTGTCGGAACAACCGGCGGACATTGGATTTTTACCTCCCCGGGTATCAGGTTAAACTTTACACCGAATCTTTCATTTTTAGTTTCCGCCGACTTTCCTCTCTACCGTAACCTCAATGGACCTCAGCTGACCACATCATCCAGGGTTTCTTTTGCTGTAACATATAACTTTGCATCGCGGCACCTGACTGAGATAGGGCCTGGTCTATAGCACTTTTCATAATTTCACGAAAATGTTCATACTGGGTTTCAGAAAACCGGAAACCATCCCTTGTAAGATTTACTATTACGTCACCATAAACCAGCAGTAACAGCTGCCTCCTTACCCTTAGTTCCTGAATTATTCTCTTTGATTCAGGATCAGGATCAGAAAGATTTATAGTCTTTAAAATCAATCGCTTGCTTTTTAACTCCCGGGAATAATCTCCATTAATTACCTTCAGTAAAGCTTGCTCAAGTATCAGACATTCATGGCACCTTGGAGTAAAATAAAAATAGTAAATATAAACAGGCTGGTTATTTAAACCATTTCTGGAAACTTTTCTATCTGCAAAAATGTTACCCGGTAATATAACCATGCCTGTAATTAATATGAATATTAATATGTATGTCCTGTTCAATTTTAATTTTAAAAGGAAGAAGTGAAAGTGACGATATAAATGTAATAATCGCGACATATGTTGTTTTGCATTAATAAATAAGGTTCATCATAATAATGCGTACCTCAAGATTATTTCTTAATGTTTAATTTAACTAATTTGCATTCACATTATTTAACCACAAAGGTACACTAAGGATATCACAAAGGAACTCCAAGGTTTAAAATCAAACTCCTTTGTGTTACTTTGTGCTATCCTTTGTGTTCCTTAGCGGTTTGAAAATTTTATTAGTATTTCAGGTACTGATTTACATTAATAAATAATAATATTTAACATGTTATGTGATAGAACCAAAGATATTGATATTTATTTTGCAGAACCTTGCTCCTGATACTCATCGGGACGGCTCAGCAAAAAACTATCCTCCAACTACTTAGTTGTTTCAATCGCATAACACGTTAAGGAATTAAGAAATACGTTTTTTCCATCTTTAATAATAGTTGCATTTCTTATGCCAAACTATTGGATTAAAAGGAATAATCATGTCACCTGTACGATTTTATCCGGCACAAAATTAGTATATTATTTAACAGGAAAAGTTACAGCGCATGATGTGGTTTAACAATCTCATA
>CAZRHW010000271.1:0-4806 GCA_964599785.1 uncultured Bacteroides sp.
AAAATTCTTTCCAGCCAAACCTCCTCTTGCAGCGTATTCCCATTCTGCTTCGGTAGGAAGACGCAATCCTTTCCATCTGGCATAAGCCTGTGCATCTGCCCATGCTACTCCGGTAACCGGGAAATCAGGATAATCGAGACTACTATTGTAAACACCCATATCCCAGAATTCAGGATACCTGCGACCGGTAGCCTGACAAAATTCAAAATACTGGGCATTGGTAACTTCATATTTGTCAAGGTAAAATGAATCGACATAGACCTGGTGAGCATAATTATCAACATAAGTAGCATCCGGAGAAGGTTCCCGTCCCATGGTGAATGCTCCGCCAGGGATTAAAACAAATTCATGTTCAATAATCCTGGCTGATAATGCAGGTTCCTTTTCCTCTTTTTGGCTACATGCCGAAAAGAGGAATAAAATTGACAGATAATATAATATTTTTTTCATAAAATCATTTTTTAGTCCAGCTTACATAAGCCCTGAATGCAGGGTTACCGGTTGAATTGATCCTGCCTTCTACAATTGAATGCTGGTTGTTTTGAATTGAATCCTGTCGTGAAAATATCCGTATCTTTTCATCAAATCTTGTCTCATTCAGGTAATTGATTTGAAATTCCGAAATCTGGTATGTTTTATAAAATTCAGGCGCAGAGAGGTCCTGGATCCAGGCAATGTATCTTCCGGCATTGACATGCCAGTTGATATCGAAATCCGTATAACCCGGCGTGATTAACTTTTCATCGTCAGGATCTGTCAGGGGATCAATTTTATCAGGTAATTCCATTATTGCATGATGTTCTGTTCTGGATCTGTAGAGTTCGGTAAATCCATCCGGCCTCACCGGGCGGCCTGTCTTTTTTTCGAGGACCAGCCATGCAGATGTCGCCAATACCAGTTCATGACCGTCAATATCCAGCATACGGAAATCTCTGAGGCCAAAAAGCCGGTTGATTCCTTTATGCCAGGTTTCAATAACAATTCTCTGATCAAATCCGGGGTACCGGTTTACTTTAACCTGAAGCCGTGAAAGGACCCAATAAAAGTTCGACTGTTTGAGATCATTATAACCAAAATGAAGATGGTTGGCATGCTGCGAGGCGATTTCAAAAAAATATCCGCAGAGGGAATGAAATTTCAGTTTTCCGTTGAAATCAATATCTTCAGAGGGAATTTTATATTCTTCCCTCCAGACCGATATTAATTCTCCTGTAGGATCCTGGTTGGTCTTCATCTTTTAGTTCTGAGTGAAAGGTTAAATTTATTAATAATTATTAACCTGAGGTAAGATTAAAACCACTAAGTAATTATGTTTTTTTACAGAGCCGCACTGCGGCTCTGCTCTGCAAAAGTTAAAATGTCATATCTTAAGTTTGATGCACTGAAATTCAGTAATATTAGAAGATCCATTTAATGAAAGGAAATACGGCTGACCATATTGGGATATCAAGATAAGGCTGGTACCCGTGATTAGCAAGCTGTTGAATTTCAGGTGGTTGTTTAAATATTGGTCTGATAAAATCTCGTTTTCTGAATAATAACTTAATAGTCAGGTCGACAAAAATGTCCTGGAAAAATAACATGAGTGTAAACCCAACACCAAGATAATCGGTTGATTTTATGATTGGAAAAGAATGCCAGTCGGATAACAATGCCAGGACCAGAACCAGAAGAGATATTTTGATGATCATATTCCAGTTAAGGAGATAGGATACTTTTGACCGTGTATGTGTGATAAAGAGAATGATGGCTGAAAGTAAACCACCTGCCATCATACCACCCGCCAGCCTCCAGAGCCAGCTATCAAATGGCAGGATAACGAATGCAGTAAGGATTAAAAGAATTTTAAAAACAGAATTCAGGAAATGAACACGGAATGCTTTTTTACATCTTGGGATGGTCAGTTTCCTGTAGGTTCTTTTATATCTTGCATCATGCCAGAGAGCCCCGAAAAAATTCAATTGAATATCATGAACTTTCAACATACCCATTTTATAAGGATATGAGTCGGCTTTCTGCTCAGGACAATACCCACAGTTCACTGTTCCCTTGCCGATCTCTTCATTAATAAGGGCTTTCAGGTCTTTAAAAGTGTAAAAAAAGGGTCCCAGTCTGAAAAAGGATTTACCTTTTCCAATGATAAAAAGGACAAGAAATCCGCCTATTATCCAGAGAACAAACATACCAAAAAATCCGGTCTTGATTGCCAGGTAAACCGGTAAGGTCAGCAGAAACAATGCAAAAACAACCATAAAACCATGAAAAAAATAATTCATTAAAAGAAACAGATCATACATCCCGCTTTTCTGAAAAGCTTCGTGTTCCCTTCGAAGGTTTTCATACCTCATTTCAGCAGCCATTTTTGCCTTTTCTCTTGCTGCTTTTCTGAAATATTCATAGGTGTACTTCTGCTCCTCTTCTGAATCTGAAGTGATCCACAATGTTTCAAACACTGAACGATTCATAAGTATTTCGTATGCTTCGGTGATCTTAATAAATTTTTCAGCGGCATCAGGATCATCAGAGACATCCGGATGGAATATTTTAGCGAGGAAACGATAAGCTTTTTTAATTTCTTCCTGGTTCGCTTCTTTGTTAAGGCCTAATATTTTATAATATTCTTCAAGCATTTTTTAAGATTGCATAAAAAATTTGAAATTACATTAAAAAATTTCAGGCATTAAAAGTTTTAGATTTAAGTCATTTATTTCAGGAATTTTTGATTATGGAATCCTAAACCTTTTTCTTGCCTTTCTGTTTCTCTTCATCATTTGTGAGAATTTAATAATTTAGGAAAGAAATGGAATTTTATTTTATACTGGTTGAACCAGCAGTACCCGGTAATGTTGGTGCCTCGGCAAGGGCTATAAAGACCATGGGATTTAAGCAGTTAAGGCTGATCCGTCCATGTCAGTATCTGGATGAGGAGGCTGTAAGAATGGCTCATGGTTCGGTGGATATGCTGCAAATGGCCGTGGTTTATGAATCGTTGAATAATGCAAAGGAAGATATTGACCTGGTGATTGGGACGACTGCAAAAAAACGGTCGGCCCGGGAAGATTACCATAATTGCTCAGTGTTACCAGGTATCATCAGGGATAAAGGAGATTCTATCCATTCTGTCGGTATTGTTTTTGGGAGGGAAGAATCCGGGTTGACCAATGCCGAACTGATGACGTGCGACCTTGTCACAGGAATACCGATGATTGGAGACTATCCTTCCCTGAACCTTTCCCAGGCCGTTATGGTTTATGCTTATATCCTTTCAAATCTGATCTTTCAGCCTGAAAAAACAAAAGGTACTTTCCGGAATGAGGAAGGACTTAAAGAATTAAAACGTAAAACGGGAATGATTCTTACAGATCTGGGAATAAAGGAAAATCCAACCCTCTACTACAGGATCATGGAACGTTTGATTTTGTTGGGAGAAGATGATATACACCTCCTGCATTCAATAATGAATAAATTTCCGGAGAAATATGGGGGGTGAGTACTTGAATATTTCGATAACAGGAATTTATACCCCGCCCTGTTTCAAAAATTCCGATTTCGATTTAAAAATACTTCCAAACAAACCAGCCGGGGTACTGGTAAAATATGCCTCAGGATTCTGGCTGGAGTTCAGGATAAATTCATTTTCTCCTTTCATGTATGCTTTCAGGATCACCGGATCCATATCAATGCCTTCCAGGGTCAACTGAAAATCAGGTGCTGTAGCAAGTGAGAAATAATCGATAAATGAAGCATTGGACTTTCGTCTTATACCATTCAGGTACTGAGCCATGGAAGCACTATCAACCTGAATGCCATCGATCATCCACACCGTATCAGGCTTCATAACTAAAAAACCTGAATCGGCAGGGAATTCGAAATTCAATGAAGTAAGGTTACTGGTGACGGTATTTAAAAAAGTCTGGTTTCTCCAGTTGTTGAATGTCTGGTTAAAGCTCATTGCCAGGAATCCTTTGACAACATAAACTTCCGGTTCATCAGACAATCTGACATATGTCAGTCCTGAGCCATAATTATTGCCATATCCTCCGTATCCGGAAGGGCCGGGCTGATAATCAAACCGGCCGACCATAAGATCAAGTAAGGTTTTTTTACCCTGTTTCATGATCACCCTTGTACCAAGGGAATCGTTTACTCCATATTCTCCCCATTTATTCTTATCACGGGATACAAGTCTTTCGGGACTTAAAAGGATCAGCTCACTGAACATGTTTCTGACATTGTTATTGTTTGCATCGACCGACAGATCTCCTTTCCTGACGACCCAATCATTACCTGTACGTGTAAAGGCGATCTCTTCCCCGTTTTCTGCGCCCGGGTATAACAATATGGAGTTGATGAGTGAGCTGTCAATCTCCACGAGGTCCTTTTTAAGTGTTCCGCCAGACCGTTTTTGATTGATCATGCGCGAAACAAAAAATAATCCGGTCAATAAAACCAGTACAATAATTAATGTCTTATTATTAAATTTTTTAGCCATATCTATTTAAACAATAAAATGAATTATCTTTAGATCCTGAACATTTAAGACCAATTTTCTTCCATCCTTGTAACCCGCTGGTTTCTTCTTAACTGGAACCGGATAAAACCATAAATGAGAATAAGCAGTATAGGCAACAGGAAGTTGAGCCATTTCAGGAATGTACGTTTTGAATCATCCATATCTTTGATAGGCCGATAGCTGATCCCTTTTGTTCTTAATGAGATTAATCCGGTATCATCTGACAACCAGTCAATACTGTTCACCATGAGGCTGACATTATCTTCCTGAAGCTGTTGTTGCTGTCCCCTGGG
>CAZRHW010000272.1:0-4796 GCA_964599785.1 uncultured Bacteroides sp.
TTTCTTAAAATTATTTATAATTAAAAATATCAGAATTCGACCTTTTTGTCAAACTTTCCGTTTAGGCAAAACCCTCGCCTAAACGGATCGGGGATTCTATAACTTAATGAAAATATGTGGTATTTTTGATACTATGGTTATCAACACTTCTACAAGTATAGTCGTTAATCTCGTGGGAAAAAAAATAACAATTTCATGATAAACAAGACACAGGTTTTTTTATTTTGCTTTGAAAAACCCGGTTCTCGAGACCGGGTTAGAGTTCTAAGGTTTGAAGAATCCCCGCAAGAGTTTGAAATGAACTTAAGTTTAATTAAAATTTCTGCATAAATTATATATCTTTCCAATGGGTTTTAAAATAATATTTAAAGTAAATTCTTAAAACACTTGATACCCCCACTTATTAAAATACCGAAATGCACTGTTTATAAAAACGAGCATCCATTTTAATTGTTTATGGGCAGCCCTTTCCCATCGATGCGTTACGACTGCATCCGGGTAGAATACGGTTCGATGGGTCCTCTGCACCCTCCGGCACAAATCCACGTCTTCAAAATACATGAAAAAGCGCTCATCAAATCCGCAGATGTCCTTGAGCAAACCTGCCCTGGAAAACATAAACGCACCGGAAATAAATGGAATCTCTATGATCGAATCATATCCTACATCGCGCATTTCATAATATTCCAATCGCTTATCAAATAAAGGTTTAAACGGAACGGGTAAAAATCGGCGTAAAAACAAATCCACCAGGGTGGGATACCGCTTGTTCAAATACTGTAATGTTCCATCTGGGTTGAGCCCTTTTGGTGTCACAATTCCAACATCCAAATTGCGATCCATAAATTTCAAGAAAAGAAAAAGAGAAATTGGCTTTAAGATCACATCAGGATTCATCAGAACAATGTACTTGCCTTTGGCAATGGCTAGGTTTTGATTGTGGTTTGCGCCGTAACCTAACCGTAATTTATTTATTCTTACCGATATTTCAGGATAATTTCGTCTTACAAACGCTATTATGGAATCATTGGAACAGTTATCCATTAAAAGTATTTCAGCCGTAATACCCCTCAACGCCAAAAACAAAGATGGCAGCAAATGCTCCAAGTCTTTTTGGCTGTTATGAGATATTAAAGATATGGTTAGATCCATGTTCATAAAAACACGCCATCCACAACATTTTCCACCATATGAATGACTCAAAATCGTTCCATGCAATCATATGAATTCAAAAGTCCGGTCAGCCCTCCCTTTACGATCTGAATAAGTTTTCTTGCGCGGTTTTTGTCAAACAGGAGGATGCGTAAGAGGTCATAACCGGCAGCGGCAATATCGTATATTACAAAGGAAGGAACACGAAACAGGTATTTTTTCAAGAGACATACACGATTTCTGTAAATGGTAAACCGTCTCTCCGGGAAATGATGGCTCGCCACAAATTCCAAACCCAAAAAATTGTGCGACTGCTTATTTCCTAATGTATGCTCAAGTACCGCATTTTTTACTAATAGTATTTTCCAACCATGGGTAATGAGTGTCATGCAGAATTCGGAATCCACATAATCAATAAAAAAATCCTCTTCAGGATTCTCTTCCTTCAGCGTCTTAAGTAATGATACCGTTTCCGGGTCTGAACCGTTATCGATGATGAAAACCCTGTGGACCTGGGGGATGATACTGTCAAAATTCTCCCGGTACTGAAAACCAATGTTGTACTTAACAATAATTGCACAAATATTTCCAAGATGTCTGTATACCATGTGAGATATTATGCTAAAGTCAGCGTCAAGGCCTGAACCTTTGAACCGTAAAACCCCTTAACGGTTATCTTCGAAAACTGCTGAGAATAAAGCGTACCGGCATGCGAAGCAGCCTGTAAATACGATAGGCTTTTGAGTTAAAAATATGGGCCAACTGTCTCTCGTGATCCGCAAGCCGGGCCGCCTGCTCGTCGGTCATTTTTTTCAGTTCACTAACCTCTTGCTGCTTAAGAGCATACTCCATCAAATTGTAAAGTTGACTACTGGTCCACCGGTGCCTCCATTTTTCAAAAATCTTTTCTCTTCCCTCACGTATCTTTTCATGAGTATGAACCCCGGAGCCTTGGAGATTTGAAATACGGTAAACCGCAGTTATCTGATCCAGATGAAAGAAGTTTGTATGTAAGGATAGTTGAATCCAAAAATCCCAGTCCTCATAAATATCGAATGTTTCATCAAAGCGGCACCCCTTTTGCAGTAAGTCTTTGTCAAAGAGCAGGGCATTGATAGGAATTTGGTTGGCCGCAAGAAGTCGCACGGGATCATACGGGTAGTTGAAAAAGATGCCCTTATCTTGACCTTTTTCATCAATACACCGCACCCCCGAATACACGGCCTGCACATTAGGATTCTCTTGCAGGTTTTTGACAAGGCTCGCAATATGGTCCGGCTCGAACCAATCATCATCATCCAAAAATATCAAATACTTGCCATGGGCATTATCCAAACCCAGATTTGCAGCCACAGCACGCGGCAACGGCTGGCTGGTTCCGCAGACTCTTAATGGGAATCGTCCGCACCACTGATCCATCTGCGGACCCTCTCCGCCTTCGGCATTTACAATTACCACTTCAATATTGGGATAAGTTTGCAATGCCACCGAGTCCAAAGCCTTCCTAATAAGAAATTTCCGCCCGATTGTTCGAACAATTACCGTAACCAGAGGGTTATCTTTGATATCCAGGCAAAGCCCCAGCAATTTTTGGCGCTCAAACTCAGAGCTGTAGATTTGAAGGGGGTTGGCCGATAATTCGGCGGCACCGGCCACGTAAAAGGCTTCAGCGGCTGTTACGGTTTCGGGCAGGGTATAGGCGCGGTAACGGTTGAGGGCGGTCATATATTGATCATAAGGCCGGATCTTTATCTGCGAAACAAAACACTTCATGGCCTCCTGTTTCTGCGGTAATAAATCTGAAATATCCAGAAACAAATTGGGATTCAAAGGCCTTGCAATCTCGTACATGACCAGCTTGACACTGTCTTCACACCGCCTTACCGCTTCTACCGCTATCATGGCCAGCGCGCGATGGTCCGGATGTATTTCAAACAGTGAAGGCGCATAAACAAAAGAGGCTCGAATTTTTTCGATCTGATCCTTTGTGCGACACACCAAGGCCTCTCCGTATTCCAATTCCCGATCAGGGATGTGCCAGAATTGCGGCGTGCCATAGCCTAATTTTTTTGCCGCAGACAGGCTTTCCTGTTTCCGCATTTCAACATATGGTTTGTCCTGCGGGTCTTTACCCTCTTGAGCATCTTGGTGAAGCGGCATTTCAAGGTTACCGAAGCGCCCATCCGTCAGAATGATCACACAAACATCATCGTTATTCGCCACATGTCTCATGATAGCCCCGGCACAACCGAACACCTCGTCATCCGGATGCGGGGCCAAGACCAAGGCCGAGCCCCGGCCAACCTGCCGAACAGCTTCAAACGGAATCCATAAAGATTCTATACCTTCTTTTGCTATCCCACCATTTGTGTCTCTATGCATAAACTTTTACCGTAAATATTCGCTTAATCGGTTCACCGCTTATTTCCGGGACTTACCCCTTACAGTATTTGTCTATCAAAATATCCTTTTTCATGATTGGATCGACATCTTTGGTTGAGAAATTTTCCGAGGAAATTTCGATACAGGGGCGTCATCCTTGTTCAGCAATGTATGATAGAGTGAAACCAACTCCTCCACTTGCTCTTGGACTGACCGGATACTGCCGGTATCCATGCTTCTCCTGTCTCGATAAACAGAAGGGTTCTTGTCAATGTCTGATAATATATCTGAAAGTTCCTCTTTGCTCCCTTTGCTGAAGATATGGCCGTTTATTCCCTCCCTGATATCCTCGGAAAGACCGCCGGCTTGGGCTCCAACGACCCATACACCGTTCATAATGGCTTCCCGTGTCACCAAACCAAAGCTCTCCCGCCACAGGGACGGAACAATCAGGACGTCCAGGGCAGCATAAAAGGCAGCCATTTCCGGATAGGGAATTTTCGGAATACATCGCACGAATGTGTATCCCCATGTTTCCGCTCGAACAGCTCCGGGCGGGAGATCAAAATCTATCACGATGATTTCACTTTGTTTCAGATGAGTATTTTCAACGACTTCCTTCAAGAAATAATACCCCTTGTGAACACACACGCCACCCACATACCCCATTTGAATTTTATCATTGTTTGGTTTTCGCTGCACACAATCCGACTTAATCACCCCATTGCAATTTAGAACTACGTTGTCGAAGCCGTTACTCTTATAAAGGTACTGCTGGTAACGGGATACGGCCAGGAGAAGGTCGGCATTGTTCAGTTGTTCCGTGAGGTAAGAACGTCTTGCTACCGATCTGTCGCTGTCTTCAACGCATCTTGCGCAGACAAGAGGATCCACACACATCTGATCACAATCCCGGCCGTAATTATTGATCATGAACTGACGGTCGCATAACCACCATGAATCGTGCAGGGTCACACAATAGGGAATCCTGCACTGGTGGACGGCTTCCAGCATTGATGCCGTCAGAAACTGAACACAGTGGAAATGGATCAGATCCGGTTGTTGAAACTCAATGTATCGTCCGAACAGCCCAAAAATATGTTTATCCTGGTAACGCCAGTCCAGATCCATGCCTGGGGGTACGCCAATACAGGTGACATGGACACCCTCATGTTCATACTCGGCAACGGCATATGGCGCCCTCGAAGTGATATTCATGGTAACAACAGCTACTTCAAACTCGGAATCATAAGTAGTATTCA
>CAZRHW010000273.1:0-4773 GCA_964599785.1 uncultured Bacteroides sp.
TTTCCAGCCCAGCCGGCTGCCCCGAGGCTGTCGCCCGAAGCCCAGCCATCCGTACCGTTTACCTCATCTATGACGAACCATATGGCCAGGGAGCGGCTGTATCCCCAGCGGGCAATCATATACCTGTACAGTTTTTCCTGGTATTTCCAGGCTTCCTGGCTGCTGTAAAAATCCTTAGCTTCACAGACAAGCTGGTAGGGATTCGTGTACCAGGCAATGTTGCCCCCGCCCCAGACCGTTTCAGACAGAAAGGAATGGAACCAGATATTCAGGGAAAGCTGCATATCACGTTTTTCCAGATCTTCAAGCAATTCATCGATCTCCTGGCATAACATCTGATCGTACCTCCCAAGCCCGGTCCCCCATGTCTCCAGGGGCGTGATGAGCCTGCTGATAAAATTCACACCCTTCCCCTGCAGTTCATCCAGCACCTCTGCATCATTCCCCCTGTTGTACCACAATCCGACACCGAACCAGGGAGTCCCGTCGGCCTGTTCCAGGTATCTTTTGTTCTGCGCGATGCGAATGGGACCGTGATAAACGGAAGGAACCACTGTAAAGGTTTTTGTTTCGCTTGTTGAAGTACCGTTCCTGTCAGTAACACTGACCACATAACTCCATCCGCCTGTCTCATCCGGAGAAAACCTGACCAGAAAGCCGCCTCTCCTGGACTGCGAATAAAATCCCGGAACCTTCCACTCTTTACCGGAAGGCGCCCTGAAAACAGCCATGATATCCAGTTCATCCGGATCGAAAGGATTGGTAAACTTGGCATTGATGCTCAATCCTATTTCCAGTTTTTCATATAAACCTGTCGCTTCCCGGGGACTGAATATCCGGTTTATTGATGGCTGACAAAGAGCAGATACAGATTGCAAAATAAAAAGAATAATCAGGCAGAATTTCAAGTGTTTCATGATGTTATATTGTTATTTGTTTTAATTGCCAAGTGCCTGTTCCACTTCCTGAATTTGTTGATAAAGCCGGCGATTAAATACTATGTTTTTTTCTTCTGCTTTTTTTAAAAGTTGCATGGCTTCTTCTGGTTTACCCTGTTTGTAAAAACCCCAGCCTTTCACCTGAATTAAGTCCGGATTTTCAGGATATTGCTCAAGCCCTTTTTCAATCAATTCCATCCCTTCATCAACATTGATATCATAATTTATCAGGTGATAGGCCAATTGATAAATTCGCAACGAATTTTGAGGTTCCAGATCATATGCATTCCTGAAATATACCTCTGCTTTATCCGGCACATTTGCTTCCTGATAAATAGAACCTAAAGTGTTCATTATATCCGACTCAGACATTCCTTCCTCTTTCCGGAGCGATAGATATTTTGTTATTAATCTTTCTGCTTCTGTCATATCTCCCTGTGAAAGCGCACATATAGCCTGGCGGAAAATAATTTCCGGACGATCAGGCAGGATACTCAATCCCAGTTCATATATCTCCTTTTCCCTGTTATGATTACCTAACTTATGGTATACCTCACCCGGTAAAGTATACAAATATGGCCACTTACTCCTGGCATCCCACTGCCTGTCTGCCTCCAGGGCTTTTTCAAAATATTGAATGGCTTTTTCATATTGATGAATCCGATAATAATTTAAGCCTTGCTGCCACCACATTCGTAATTGGGGATCATGCTCCAGAATCAATCCCATATATTTAATACCTGCATAGGGGTCTTTATCATAATAAGACTTAAGATATTTCAACATTAATTGTTCACTATATGAAAGATTATCTATTTGTTTATATGCTTCTTGAAGGTATTGCTTAGCTTTTTCATGCATACCCTGATTACCATAAGCTAATGTTAAATATATGCGGGCAGCAATTAAATTGGTATCTGTTTCCAGAGCTTTATTAAATAATTCTATTGAAGAAGAATAATTAGTTTCAATAAAAAAGTTTATACCCTGAATAAAATACCGGTATGCTTCTACCGAACTTGTGGTTGCCAGTTTACTCAAACCATAATAAGCATCCCGTTCAAGCGCCTTTATTTCCAAATAATTCCGTACGAGTCCGGACAAAGAATCTGTCATGATGAAAATATCATCTTCAGTTCTTCCATCTATCTGGAAGGTTTTATAAATTTCTTCCGTTTCAGCATCAATTAAATGTGCATTAACACGAATTTTTCCGCCGGCTGATTTGATACTGCCCTGAATAAATGTAGTTGCTTGAAGTTTGCGTGATATGTCACCGGCAACAGAGGGAGTAATAGAAGCATAATTTGTAAGTCCTGTACTCTGCAGTATATTGAGCATGGTTTGATACTGGCGGACGGATAATTCTGATGAATTGGACAGGTTTGTAATTAACTCATTCTGAATTCCTCCCTGCCAGATATTCCAGAGCGTATCATTGGTCATATTCTGAAAAGGCATCACGGCAATGGAAATCCTCCCTTTCTCATCCCTGATATTTTCAAACTTATCCTTATGGAAGATGTTGAATACATCAAATGCAAAGACTATGATAACACCAATAAGCAATATTCCAGAGGTGATTATGAATGGCTTATTCTTGGATTTAATAACAGGCCTCTCTTCCCTTACTATACCTGGTTTTTCATGTTCAAGTTCTTCCTCTTTCTCTTTTGCAGTAACCTCAATTTTTTGAACCTTATATTTCAGATACCATTTGATAATTGTTGTTAAGTTGATTAAAACAGGTCTTACTTGCTCAGGATCAAATTCTTTGGGATGGGCACCGAATGTTGATAAGCTGTTCAGGCTGTGCATTGAGGCAATGATGTGAGCAGGTACCTTTTCTTCTCTGTTAAGTTTATCAATGATACCTTTGAGTGGTTCGGTTTTGCGTGGTCTTTTCAGTTCAGATTCACAAAGATCAGTTATGATCACTTCCAGGCACCTTCTTGAATAGAGCATAACAACATTCGCATCTTTAGTCTCTATCAGTTGCTCCAGTTCCTTTTCCAATTCAGGAAACCGGCCTGTGATGGAAGAGTATATTTTTTCAAGTTCTTTTATTTCGGCGGACCAGATTGTCATGGGGACATGGATTTGAACCGGGGTTTGATTATATAAAAATAATTTATTTTCGGTTACAAATCAAATAGTTAACCTGAATAAAGGAAAAAGGAAAAAGTCAAAAGGAAAAAGGTTGTCAGTTGTCAGTCGGTTGAGGGAGAAGGCTAAGGAAGAAGAGGTCGCAATTGTCGCAAGGTCGCAATTGTCGCAAGATCGCAATTGTCGCAATTGTCACAAGGTCGCAATTGTCACAGGGTCGCAATTGTCGCAAGATCGCAATTGTCGCAATTGTCACAGGGTCGCAATTGTCGCAGGGTTGCAAAGGTCGCAAGATTATAAAAAAGGAAGGCTATGGAAGAATAAATATAAGATTGAAGAACAACGATTTTTGATATAAGAAGTTATAATTATTTCAAAAATCTGAAATCGTTAATCATTAATCTTAAATCAATTGAGGCTATGAAGATGTGAAGGTGCGAAAGTATAAAAGTGTAAAAGTAACTACCGGTTGCCAACCGTTAGTTGTAACAACGTTGGATGTGTCAGAAAAGTCCGGTTGCTAGCCGGACATATTCCATATCACACGTAGCATTTGTCAAACTCATAACTCTGACTCACACTCACCGAGAACCGAAAACCGGACACATTCAATAACACTAGATGTAGCAGAAAAGTCCTCCTGTCCCGACCTGTCGGGAGTTTTCAACCGGATATATTCCACAGCGTCAGGTAGTAGCTGTTAAGTCCGCCTGCCTGAATGACCACAGGTCAGGCATGGTTGTTAACTGGATATATACACTCGCCGGGTGACTGCGAGTCACCCGGTGAGTGTACAATCACTTCATCACCGTTGCCTCTACATACACATTCGCCCTCATCGTCCAGTCCCATTCCGGGTCTTCCTGTAAGGTGATTTCAATGTTTTCAGAATAGCCGTTATCGGTTGAAACCACAAATCTCATTGGTTTTCCTCCAGGTTCTTTAATAAGGTTTAATGTTGCACCGGAGGGCAATTCAAGATTAAGCTGTTTTACTTCATGCTGTGCAAAATCATTCGGATCATATGGAAAACGTTTCTTTGTTTCCTCTGCAAAGAACAGTCCTGCTGCTTTTTCGTAATCAGAAATAACAATGTTAATGCCGGCAGGTTCATCATCAATGTTCTTAAGCTGGAAATTGATAGTATAGTTAGGATAAATACTCCGGTATCGTATAACCGGCCCTTCGTTACTTTCCAATTCAATATCCTCAATCCACTTTCTGCCTTCATTTTCCGGGTTACTGCGTGAAACAGCACGGGCACGGATCATTGTGACATTACGTGCCAGGGTCTCTTCATCCGCATCCACGAGGTGATTATCCCATACCCGTATCCTTCCGTCTGCAATCACAGCAAAAATATCACGCGACTCGGCACTATTTACCAGCAAATCTGCAAGGCAATCGGGATACTCACTTACCGGATTCATCTCAAATGAACCGGCCTTGAACAGCACAATATCAGCTTCTTTCCCGGGTTCAACAGACCCCACCCGGTCCTCCTGCTTCAATGCTTTAGCACCTTCAATTGTAGCACACCGTAATATACCCCATGAATTCATACTTTCCGGTAACGGGACATTCAGTGAAACGACCTTCTGTAAATGGCTCATCAGGCGCATGGCAGCAAGCATGTCAATCCTATCATTACTGGCTGCACCATCGGTCCCGATGGTCACGGTTAACCCGGCCTGCATATAAGAAGCGATTGGTGCAATGCCGCTGGACA
>CAZRHW010000274.1:0-3101 GCA_964599785.1 uncultured Bacteroides sp.
CCTGATAGGAGAATAAATACAACCTCTCTTCTTCTTAATATCTTTTTATCTACTTTATCATCAAAATCAAACATAAAATCTTTGGCTTGTTGGATAATCTGGTAAAGTAACTTATAATGGAATATTCCGTTTAAACCTTTTGTGAAATATATTAATTCGTATCTGTTTTTTTACGAATATAAGTTAAATTTTTATAACAGATTAAAAATGAACTATGAATGGGGTTTGATTTTTGATGGAATTCCCAGATTTTTCATATATTACATGATTTTACAGGAAGCATCATTATAACCTGCTGTTTTTTCTAACCTTTATAAGATGGCAAAAGGATTATATAAAGCCTTAAATATTGAATCAGGAGAAGAGACCATTGTACTTTTGTTAATCCTGCAATCCATTTTCCTGGGTACTTTTTATGGCACCTTTGATATCAGTGCACATGCCCTGTTTCTGAATATTTTTGAGCCGGAGATGATTCCCAAAGCATATATTATCTCAGGAATTGTCGGGATTATTATGACAACTATTTATTCAAGGCTGCAAGCCAGGATGAAATTTTCAACCTTTGCCAGGCTTAATCTCATATCTGTTGCCATCCTGACTATTCTCATGCGTTTAGGTTACCTGATTTCTGATAGTCAATGGCATACATTCCTTGTCTTTGTAATGATGGGGCCCTTGAATATTATTGCTCTGCTTGGATTTTGGGGTACAGTAGGCAGGATTTTTAGCCTGAGGCAGGGTAAAAGGTTGTTTGGACTTATTGATACCGGCCAGATTGTCGGGATTATTCTTTCAAGCTATGCCATTCCTCTCCTGCTTTCTTTGCATTTTGCCACAAAGGATCTTTTATTTATCAGTTCAGCAAGCATCTTCATAGCATTTTTTGTTCAGATAATCATCAGCAGTAAAATTGACTTTGAACGCAAACAGGAAACCACAACAAAAGCAGTAAAAGAAGATTATGGTTTCTTTTCCCTTTTTAAAAGCAGGTATATTTCTTTAATGTCCTTATTTGTTGTATTCCTGGTGGTTGTGACATTTTTTGTTCATTATTCTTTCCTTGCTGTAACCAAGGAAAAGTACCCCAATAATATTGATCTTGCAGCTTTCCTGGGATATTTTACCGGCACACTGATGATTTTCAGCTTCCTGATTAAAACTTTTGTTTATGGCCGGTTATTAAAGACATATGGTCTCAAGTTGGCGCTGGTAATTTCTCCGATGCTCATATTATTTTTCACCATCATTGCAGCATTTATCGGCGGTTTTTTTGGATATACAGCTGCTGCAGCCAGTTTTACCTTTTTCTTTCTGATCATCTCCGTCAGTAAACTCTTCGCAAAATCCTTACAGGATTCAATTGTGGCTCCATCCCTAAAGATTCTTTATCAATCACTTGATGCCGGTATCCGTTTTAATGTACAGGCCAGGATCGACGGGACGATCAATGAAATTTCAGCACTCTCTTCAGGCCTTATTCTTTTCGGAATTGGTTCACTGGCATTCCTGGGCCTCATACACTTTACATATTTCCTTTTACTTGTCCTTGTCGCATGGACTTTTATTTCTTTCCGCCTTTACAGGGGATATAAAAAATCATTAAATGATTCGCTGGCAAGGTATCAGGAAGCAGAAACCGTAACAGCTATCATGAAAACTACTGAAGTTATCAGGAATGAGTGTGAGAAGGGATCTGAAATTAATATCCTGAATGGGCTCAAGGTCTCAGAATTAATCGACCTGAAGGGCTTTAAAGAAGCCATTATCCAATGCCTTGGAAATGCCAGCAAACTGGTACAGAAGTTTTCAATCAGCAAAGTTAAGGAACACAGATTAAAGGATTCGCTAACCGAGATTGAAAAGAAATCAAAACTTACTTCTGATGACCGGAATATTCTGAAATCTCTTGTTGATTATTTAGCCAGTTCGACAACAAAAGATCTTTCAGAAGGGAAAATATCTCAGATGGTAAAATCGGCCCAAACAGAAGACAGAATTGTGGTTGCCAAGTTCCTCCACGAGAGGGAAACCTTCAACCATTTACCTACATTAAATACCCTCCTGAGGGATAACGATCCGGATGTTAGGATTGCAGCAATTCAGGTCGCAGCTCATCATAAGGTTATCGAAACCATTCCGGTGCTGGTCGATCTGTTATCAACCCGTTTTTACCGATACGCATATGATGCGTTGCTGCAGCTTGGAGAAAATGCAGTTGAGAGCCTTGAGAATGCATTCTACAGAAGTGGTATCAGTGCTCAATCGCTTATCAGGATCACAAGGATCATGGGGCAGCTTCACACTCCCGACATCAACAGCTACCTGGTAAATAAGATCAATCATCATAACCGTCAGATTGCTTTACAGGCTATTGATTCCCTAAGAACAAGAGGGTACCAGGCAGATGAACAGCATATTCAGAAAATTATTCAGGCCGCACGGCTGGTCCTTGGTATGCTGGCCTGGAAATTGGCAGCACATTATACCATTCGTGAGAACGAGATGGGTCCATACCTGGAAAAAGCAATCAATGAGGAGATAAGCACTGATTTCGATCAATTGTTTTTTCTGCTGTCTCTGGCTTATGATCCAAAATCTATTTATCATATCAGGGAAAATCTTGAAACAGGAACCAGTGAAAGTATCGGGTTTGCCATTGAGCTACTTGATCTGTTCGTTGCTGAAGAGTTAAAGCCTGTCCTGTTCCCGGTACTTGAAGATACGCCACCACTCGAAAAAATAAGGCTCCTCCAGATCGAATTTCCTGTCGAAATCCTCGAACCTTACGAACTGGTCATAGCCCTGATAAACAGGGATCCTAATTTTATTAATCCTTATACGAAGGCATGTGCATTATTAACACTTGACCACCTGCAGGATGTACAGATAAGTAATGATCTGATTGCACAGATATTTAACCCGGATCAATTGCTGAGTCAGCTAGCCGCATGGAAAATATTCAGGATGGATAGGAATATCTATGATTCTGTACGTTTTCTTTGAAATTATAAGCATATAATGATGCTTCATCAGGGTAATTCTTTCAATTTTTTTCTTATTGCATCAAAGTCTTGTATTTCTTTCAGTAGTAGCTCAGG
>CAZRHW010000274.1:3111-4758 GCA_964599785.1 uncultured Bacteroides sp.
AGCTAGCCGCATGGAATATATTCAGGATGGATAGTAATATCTATGATTCTGTAACCGACCGGCTGGAAAGTGAAAGGAAAGAACTTCTAAACTACCAGATGAGACAGATCAGTAAAGATGATCTTGAATCCATCATCAACAAGGTATTTTATCTTAATAAAATACAGCACTTTAACCATCTTCCGGGGACAGAACTTCTTCCCCTTGCCAGATTATTGGAGAATAAGCATTTAGAGGAAAAGCAACTCGTAGCCCTTAATTCAAACAAGGATGAAAAAATAATTGCTTTTGTTGTATCCGGCACAATGTCTCTTCTATGGAATAATAAAGATATTTCAACCCTGAACGAATACGATATCACGGGGGTTCTGCCTTATTTATTTAATGAATCGGATAAGTTTGATCTCAGGGCAGATTCGGAAGCAATGATCATGAAGATACAGGAGGAATTGTTCGGTGAATTGATGTTCGATCATGACAGGCTGGCATTGGCTGTTTATCACTGGATGAATGATCAATCCGGTAAACATAAGAATATCATAGATGAAAGTTTTAATCTAGTTTCATAAGAAGTGAAGCAGGATGACAAATTGAGCAAAGGACAGACCACTATTTTCAGACAATTGATTTTTAATGTGGTTTTCCCGGCAATTATTGCACTGGTTGTTCTGGGTGTATTAAATTATGAGAATACAAAAAAAATACTGGTTAATTCCAATAATGAGAAAAATAAAATTATATCTGATGAAATTACCAGTGTACATGAGTTACAGGACGTAACCCTGGAGATCCTGGAAGATCAGTTGAACAAAAGAATGGAAGAAATAAGTAACAGGCTTGTCAGGGAATATTTTGTGAATACCCGTAATATAGAAACAGTGGATCTTCATAAAATTCGCCTGGAAATAGGCATGAATCCGGAGTTTGAGGATATCTATATCATCAACAGAAAAGGTGTTATCATTAATACAACTTTTGAAAAGGATAAAAATCTAAACCTGTTTGATTTTGGGATCGAACATCAGAACCTTCTGCTGCAGATCTTTGAGAGCGGGAAATATGTAAGTGAAAGGTTTGCTATTGAAAGTAATACCAAGCGGCTCAGGAAATTTACATATCAGCCCACCCTGGATGGGAAATATATTGTTGAACTTGGTATTTATTCATCAAAAGCAGATGAGATCATTGAGTTCATAAAAAACCGGATCAATGACCTGGAAGGACAGCATGGAGGAATTCTGTCTGTCGATCTTTTCATCGGGGTTGACAAACCTTTTTCCCTCAATAGTGATGCAGAGCTTAATCCGGAGCACCTCGAAACGTACAGGAGAGTTATTGAGGATCATAAACCGGTAAGTTTAAGGGAAAAAGAGGGTAAAGAATGGATTGATTACCAGTATATCTATTTGTCGAGGAAAAAATCAGACCTCTACAAAGGATCTGTGATACGTATGGTTGCCGATTATTCAAATGAAAGGAGAATGTTAAGGATTGAACTCCTGAAATTTATCCTGATATTTGGATTTACCCTTCTGGTTGTGATCGTCCTCCTTTACCAGAAAACCAGGGTAATCACCGATCCTATAAAAAAGCTTGTCAGGAATGTAAACAGGATTACAGATGGCCATTTAAATGAACGGGCAGAGG
>CAZRHW010000275.1:0-4741 GCA_964599785.1 uncultured Bacteroides sp.
TTCGACATAAAGATATGCCTTAAAATACTGAATATGAACGATTTTTTATAATTAAGGGTATATGGAATCATGGAAAAATGGAATGATGGATTAATGGGATGGGAAAGCAAAATATTGAATTAAAATGAAATAAGTATCTGTAGGATTCATCATTCCAATTTTCCAGTATTCCAATCAAATAACATTAATAGACTCAAATTAAGTAAATTAGCACTGAGTTTATTTCGAACTCAGGTTAAATATGAAATATTATGAGATTAAAACAAGCGAGGGATCGTTATTTATTTTTCAACAGGATTAACAGAAACAAAAGATTTTTTATGGGCCTTCTTTTTAAATGTTACAGTACCATCGGTGAGTGCAAATAAGGTATGATCCTTACCTATACCGACGTTTAATCCGGGATGGTGTACAGTACCTCTTTGCCTGACCAGGATATTGCCGGCTTTAGCAAACTGACCGCCATATAACTTTACACCAAGTCTTTTACTTTGTGATTCCCGGCCGTTTCTGGAACTTCCGGCTCCTTTTTTGTGTGCCATGGTTATAGGATTTTAAGATTTTTTGCTTTCTGATTTTCCTGTCTTCTTTGTTGGTGCTGCCTTTTTTGTTACAGTTTTTTTCGTTGATCCGGATTTTACAGTTTTACTGGTTTTGGTTTTTCCGGAAGCATCGCTACCTGTTTTCTTTGTTTTGCTTTCCGATGGCTTGACAGCCACAGAAGATTTTGATCCGGGAGTTGCTTTTTCCCGTGATTGTTTTGGTTTCTTATCTGATAATGCCGCCGGTTTCTTAGCAACAGCCTTAGTTTCAGGAATAACTTCAGGTTCTTTTTCTGAAGAAGGCCTGGTTTCTTTTATAACCGGTTCGGCAGCCTTTATTGGTTTTTCAGCTTTTTCAGTCTTAACAGATTTTTTTGTTTCACTCCTTTTTTCAATTTCTTTGAGGATCTTGCTTCCGCCATTTTCAAGAATTTCTTCAATCTGAACCTCGGTAAAAAGTTGGCGGTGTCCTTTCAGGACTTTGTATCCTTTTCTGCGTTTCTTTTTGAAAACTTTTATTTTATCCCCTTTTACATGGGAAAGAATTTTACCTGTAATCAATGCATCTGATAAAAGAGGGTTTCCAATTAGAATATCGTTATCATTGTCGATCAGTAATACCCGGTTAAAATGAACTGGTGCGCCGGCATCTCCTTCAAGAAGATGAACAAAAATCTTCTGGTCTT
Organism: uncultured Bacteroides sp.; assembly: GCA_964599785.1. Lineage (GTDB taxonomy): Bacteria > Bacteroidota > Bacteroidia > Bacteroidales > SM23-62 > LJUQ01. The sequence goes on from CAZRHW010000275.1 coordinate 1,229, forward strand.
TTACAACCTTCATCTGCTGCCCGGCAATATCCACAATTGCATACATTGGTCAATCATTTAAACTGTTAAAATAAAGGTGTGCAAAAATAGAAAAGAATAATTGATTCACAAAATAAATTACTTATCTCAGCTCGAATTTTTGTCCGAGGTATACTCTTCGAACCTGTTCATCGTTGGCAAGTTCATCGGAGGTTCCCTGTTTCATGATGGTGCCTTCGAAGAGCAGGTAAGCTCTGTCGGTAATTGAAAGTGTTTCGTGGACGTTATGATCGGTGATCAGAATCCCGATATTTTTATCCCGGAGATTAGAAACAATTTCCTGAATATCTTCTACGGCAATGGGATCGACACCTGCAAAAGGTTCATCAAGAAGGATAAATTTTGGTTTAAGAGCAAGTGCCCTGGCTATTTCTGTACGTCTTCTTTCCCCTCCTGATAATTGAATTCCAAGGCTTTTCCTGATCTTCTCCAATCCGAATTCTTTCAACAAAGTTTCAGCCCGTTCACGTTGTTCCTCTTTTGGAAGGTCAGACATTTCCAGGATGGCATAAAGATTATCTTCCACGCTCAGTTTCCTGAAAACGGAAGCTTCCTGAGCAAGATAACCTATTCCCATTCGTGCTCTTTTATAAACCGGCTCTTTTGTTATATCAACTTCATTCATGAAAATTTTCCCGGAATTTGGGGCAATAAGCCCGACGATCATGTAGAAAGTGGTTGTTTTCCCCGCTCCGTTGGGTCCCAGAAGTCCTACAATTTCACCCTGTTCAACTTCGATAGAAACCCGCTTGACTACTGTTTTATTCCGGTATCTTTTAACAAGGTATTTTGTATGCAATCTCATGAGAAGTTATTATTTAACGCATTGCGCTTACAACAAAGATATTGAAATTTGAATATTTGCAGACTTACGCCGCTGATCTGCAAAAAAAATCTGTCATTCTACTACTTCGTTCTTTCAATCGCGCAACAGGTTATAATTCTATTATTATCAGATCTTTTTCAGGATTCTTCCTCGCTGAGTTCCGCTAGTTTTCTTTGCTTGGTTTCAATTTTTTTTGAGATAAATATTCCTACTTCGTACAGGATTATCAGGGGCAATGCCACCAGTACCTGACTGAAAATATCCGGAGGTGTGATGATGGCAGATAAAGCAAGAATAATGATCAATGAGTGTTTCCTGTATTTCCTGAGAAATTTTGGGGTAACCAATCCCACCTTACTTAAAAAATAAACCAGTATAGGGAGTTCAAAAACAATTCCGCTTGCAAGAACAACGGAAGCCATTGTTGATACATAGGAAATCAGATTGATCTGGTTTGTTACCTGGTCGCTTACGCTATAGGATCCCAGAAAATGAATTGACAGGGGTGTGATGATAAAGTAACCAAAAAGCACACCAAGAATAAATAACAGGGAACTGAAAAATACTGCACCCCTGGCATGTCTTTTTTCTTTGGGATACAAGGCAGGCACAATAAACCTCCAGAATTGAAAGAATACATAAGGAAATGCCAGCACCAACCCTGCAACAAGCGAAACCATAATATGCATCGAAAATTGTCCTGCCATTTTAATACTGATGATCTCAAGGGGACGTGAATTGATGCATAGTCTTGGGATGTTTACGATCCTCCCGAAATCACATAAAAGCCGGTTGGTTATAAATTCAGGTGTCTTAGGTTCAAGCAGGATTGTATTAAATACAATATCTTTAAAGATAAATGCAATAATTGCTACAACGATAATAGCAAGTAATGCTTTAATAATATGCCACCGTAAAACCTCAAGATGTTCCAGGAATGACATTTCGTCGTTATTCTTCTTTCCCATTTTCCTCTTCTTCTGAAATTAAATGCCGGAATTATAAATGCATAAGGGGTTGTTAATAGATTTTTTATATATTTGCGCGATTTTTGAAAATACAAATGTATTGATATAATTCAAATTTCAAGTAAGCAGTATTTATATTTACTCCTGAACTGCCTTTCATATTTCAGCTATCAGTACTTAATTTTTCAATAAGTTATTTATTAGTTAATTTATGTTAATCAGTTTTGATTATTAACATAATTTGTTTAAATTTATTATTACGGAACTCGTTGTACGATTTACAGGAAAATGCTGATATTTAAAGTCTTACATATTCTTTTCGGCGGCACAAATTTGCAATCAATTGAATTTTATCAGGTTAAACAATAAATCGTGCAGCGGAAAATAAAGTATTTATTTATACGAGAATGAGCACAGAAGTTGATGTTTCTTTAACCGGTTACCTTAAAAAATATTTTGGTTTTGACACATTCAAGGGGAATCAGGAGGTTATAATCAGAAGTGTTCTGGCAGGTCATGACACCTTTGTTTTGATGCCTACCGGAGGTGGAAAATCTTTGTGTTATCAGCTTCCTTCTCTCCTGATGGATGGAACGGCCATTGTCATTTCCCCCCTGATAGCTCTGATGAAAAACCAGGTGGATTCGATGCGGAGTTTCAGCACTACAGATGGTATTGCACATTTTATGAATTCATCGCTGACGAAGATTCAGATTGAAAAAGTAAAATCCGATTTACGGGCACAGGTCACAAGATTATTATATGTTGCTCCGGAATCACTTACAAAACAAGAGAATATAGATTTTTTAAAAAAAATCAGGATATCTTTTTATGCTGTTGATGAAGCGCATTGCATTTCTGAATGGGGACATGATTTCCGTCCCGAATACCGGAGGATCAGACCGATAATCAATGAAATAGGGACTGCACCAATTATTGCTCTCACTGCAACTGCCACGCCCAAAGTACAACATGATATCCAGAAAAATCTGGATATGCTTGATGCCAATGTTTTTAAATCATCCTTCCGGAGACATAACCTGTATTATGAAGTCAGACCCAAAATAAACGCTTCAAAAGAGATCATTAAATATATTCTTAATAATCCTGGTAAATCCGGCATTGTATATTGTCTTAGCCGGAAAAAAGTTGAGGAACTGGCAGAAACACTCAGCGTCAACGGAATAAAGGCATTACCATACCATGCGGGTATGGATTCAGCTACAAGAACCCAGAACCAGGATCGGTTTTTAATGGAAGAAGCAGAGGTAATCGTCGCAACGATTGCTTTTGGAATGGGGATTGATAAACCCGATGTAAGGTTTGTTATCCATTACGACATTCCTAAAAGTCTTGAAGGGTATTATCAGGAAACCGGAAGAGCAGGAAGAGATGGGGGGGAAGGGCGTTGTATTGCTTTTTATAGTTATCAGGATATTCAGAAACTGGAGAAATTCATGCAGGGGAAACCCCTTGCTGAACAGGAGATCGGAAAACAACTTCTCCTGGAAACAGTAGCGTATGCCGAGTCATCAGTTTGCCGGCCTATACAGTTGCTCAATTACTTTGGTGAAGTAATGGAGGAACCCTGTGGTAATTGTGATAATTGTCTGCATCCCAAAGAAAAAGCAGAAGCCAGAGATGATATGATATTAGCCCTGGAGACTATTCTGGAAGTAA
>CAZRHW010000276.1:0-4740 GCA_964599785.1 uncultured Bacteroides sp.
AGATAATATAAAACAAATACAGGAATCTGAAAAAGGTTATGGTAAAGGGAGTTTTGTCGTAATTAAAGCAGTAAAATATGAATGATTTAAAAAATAATGCAGGATGATAGATGATTTAAAGAAATATTTCAGTACCAATAAATGCACCGGCATAAAAATTAATGACTTCACAGGATATATAGTAAACTTACCATCGGTTAAACTGAGGTTTTGCGAGGCTGTAAATCATTCTTTCAATATCCCTTTACTTATTAATAATCAAAATATGGGATGCATGGGGGCAGAACGAAATCTCGGTTTCAGAAAAGATGATGAATATCTTGGTTTACATATCTCTAAAAACACCGGCATTTCTCTTGGACTTATCCGTGAAATGCTGACTGAGACCTCTGTAATAAAAGATCCAATAAATAATTTGGCTCTAGGCATTACAGAAGAGATAGAAAAAATTTACAAACCTGACTTCTTCATCGTTTACACAAGTCCGCTTAAAAGCATGCAACTCATTCACCATCTTGCCAAAACCTTTGGAATAAAACCGTTAATAGCTTCTTACTCTTTATTGTCTATCTGCGGTAATGTTTTCGCACGCGGTTATAATTCAGGTAACGTATGTATATCATTTGGCTGTCCCGAATCGAGAAAATACGGTGGTGTGGATATGGATGAGGTAATTATTGGAATACCCGGAGAAATAGCAAAACGGTTAATAGAAAAAACCTGAAACTGACAGCCTGCATTTTTCTCTTTTTTTAATTGATTTATCTCTTCTATTAGTTTTTGATTTGCTCTCATCTGTGTTTACTCTCCATCATGAATTTTTCTTAAACATCATTGATTTTAACAATTAACATATTTCATTATTCATTCTTATAAAGATTTAAAAACCCGTGCCAGCGAAAATCCGGGAGCATCAATTTGCAGGTCAAGAAAATAACCAAAAGGCGTTTGTTTCACCTCATAACCCGAATTTGTAAGTCTTTCGTCTATATTATTAAAAAACGCCTCTGTAAATTCAGGTGGTGCCTTACTCTCTGAAAGGTGCGCAAATGAATGCAGGATTATTTTTTTGTTGGTCTCATTTTTTCCACAGATCCATTTCAGATTTTTCAGTAACTTCCTGGCAACTTCGTTTTCCCTTTCTACATCCTCTTCTTCAACCTGGATAAATGCTGCCTGTATATTATTATATTCAGCAGGTCCGGGATTTTCATCAGCTAAGTCAAGGGTTTTTACAGTAGGATTATAAGCAAAATATTTGCAGTAGATCATTAAAAGCTTCATTTTCTACAATTTAGTTTATAAATAAAAAAAAGTGAAATTAAAATCATTACAGTAAATAAGATGAAGAACCACTGGAATCCAAACCGTTCAATAATCCAACCTCCAAGTATAGGAAACAAGGCAGGCAGGATATTTCCTGCCCCGGCAATACCTGTATACAGAACCCTGTTTTCATTACCTGATACTTCAAGCAATACCCCGTTCATGGATATGCCATATATTGAATAGATAATACCTCCTGTAAGAAATATATATTTGAATGGGGGCATGCCGGATGTTAACAGGAGGATCAATGACACTGATATAACTAACAATACATTTCCATAAAGCAAATAACTATATTTGAATTTTTTGAATATGGTAAACAGAAATAAACCTATTGTAACACTTCCAATCACTTTATAAAAAAGAAACAATCCGGTATCATGACTCTGGGTATGAAACAATTCCTTAGCATATAACATGACAAAAGGTAATAAGGTAATACTTATACCCATAGTGTTGATAAATCCAAGGAAATAAACCAGTCTCTTATTTTGTGTTAATTCGGTTTTAATTTTGAACATGAAATGGTTAAGGTTTTTTATGACCATTTTGGAGGGAACATGTTCTTTTAACTGCCAAAAACCAAGTGAAGCAACTAAAAGAGCCAAAAAGCCAATTAAAAACATATACGCATAATTTAAGGGGAAGCTTTCAAGTGTAATTACTTTTTTGGCAAGAAAAGCAGACAGGAACAATACCAAACCGGTAACAAACTGTTTTACCGAAAAGAATGATTTTCTCGCAGACTGATCAACTGACTTTCCGAGGATATCAGTGTAGCTTACATTGGCAAAAGCGCCACCAAGTGAAAAAGATGTGATCAGTAAAAAGATCAACCAGATAGTATAACTTCCATGTAATGCGGAAGAGAAATAAAGCATGATACTCATAAAAAACAGTGACACGATCCTTGCATTGATGCCCAGTAAAAGGAACTTTTTCTTGTATGCATAATTGCTGATAAATGGTGCAAAGATCAATTGTGTAAAGCTTGATCCGCCAAACATTATAGCAGTCATCAAACCAATGTGCAATCCATTGCCCCCTGCCTCTATAAGCATGGCAGGGATAACCGTATCTACATCCATGAAATTCATGGCAAGTGCAAGAAAAGAGGTATGCCAGATAAATGCATAATAATTATGCCACGACAGATCTGATGAAAGTTTCATTTAAAGCAACATTCAAGGATTAATATCAAGTCCGGAATAAATTACAGCATGCCGTCCTGTTAATCATACAATAATCTGGTTTCTCTATCTGCCATCGTTGGTTGAACAAATTCCTCCCATTCCAATACTTTCCATGTACCTAATTCAGTATGTGTATCATAGTAATTTTGTGGGATTGGATGCGTGCCAACGATCACTTTCATATCGTATTTCTCATTAATAAAATCACGGAAATGCTTGATGTAAGGACAGGGCGGGTATCCAACAACAAAGCCCGTTGCGAAATGAATAACTTCTGCACCGTTTTTTTTCATCTCTTCAGGCGCATATTCAATATTCCCTCCCGGACATCCCCCACAACTGGTATATCCAACCAATTCTACATTTTCATCTTTCTTATAAATGTCAAATGCCCCCTCTCTGTTACGCAGAGCTCTCAAACACTTACCACCACCACAATTACGGTAGCGGTCACATATAATAATCCCAATCTTAGTCTTATTTCCCATTGTTGTTTGTATTAATTTCCTTTATTTCAAAAATATTCCCGCTTTTATCTTTTATAAAAATCAAGTCGGCATATTTTCTAATTAAACGGATGTATTCATATCCATTTTGTGCTGCTTTCTCAATAAACTTTTCCCTGTTTGATATCGAAATGCAGACATGCTCAAAGTTCTTTTTATATTGTTCAGGCATTAAAAATATTTCCAGAAACAGTTCATCTTTTTGTAAAAGAAAAACGGATGTTTCTTTATCAATGCCAAATATTCTTTTCACAAGATCTTTCTCCAGAATAAAGTTACTTACTTCACTCATCCCAAGAATATTGTGATAAAAATTTTCGATCTCTGCCGGATCAGTAATTGTTATGGCAACATGTTCTAATTTCATTCTACAAATTTTTTATTATCTCATCGGGCAAACCAACCTGTCAGGTTTAGTTTCCCGTCGATAAATTATATCCTCCTTCAATTAAAATATCCTTTAATCCCTCATCCAGTACTTCAGCATAATCCTGCTGTATAACTCCCACATGAACCGGGATCTTACGGAAGATTAAATTTTCTTCCTTTTCTTTAACCAGAGTCAGCAGATAATACCGGTCCTCCTCCTTCATCAAAGCCTGTTCAGGAACGGCCCGGGCTTCGCGCTGGCAGGTGATGATTTCGGTTTCGACATACAACCTGTTCACAAAAGCATGCCGGTCTGCAGGCTTGAGCTGTGCTATACACAGGACAGTCTTTGTGTCCTCATCGATCGATTTTCCTATATGGCTCAGTGTAGCCTCAAACACCCGTTTAATATCATCCGGGTCATAATAGAGCACTTTCTGTCCTGCTTTCATATCTTTAAGGTCCTTCTCAAAGACATGTATATTAAGCTGTAGTTGATCGATATCTACCAGTTCCATCACCGTTGCCCGGGGCTCGATGAACTGTCCCATCACCAGATCCTGTTTTGTAACAAATCCCTGAATGGGTGAATAGACAGATGCAAAAGGGATAATGGTCCCCTTCTCCACCTGTGAAGGGTCGATGTTTATCATCCTCAGCCGTGCTTTCAGCCCTTCAGTTTTCGAAAGCAGGCTCCTGTAATCACTTTCGGCATTGATAAAATCTTTCTGTGAGGTGATCTGCTCTTCTGATAATGCCTTCTGCCGTTCATAGCTGGCTTTCAATGAATTCAACTGATTAAACGATTCGGCATACTCCTGCTGAAGCAAAATGATCTCATTACTTTCCAGGGTGAACAGTAACTGCCCTTTCCTGATATGATCCCCGACTGAAAGGTTGATCTCTTTCACCCTTCCCGGAATCAGTGTGCTGATCTTTACCCACCCCGAGGGAGAAGCAACAATATACCCGTTGGCACTGACCGTCTGCCGGAACATCACAGGCTGGGGATTCCCCAGCTTCATCCCGGAAGATTCAAACTGCTCCCTGGTAATCACTATTTCTTTTAACTCCTCTCCAGCAGTCCCTTCTGTCAGTGACCCTTTAATTCTGGATTCCTCCGTTAAGCCCTGGTTTTTATTATGACATGAAGGCAAGAAATAAAGCGCCATCATTATGACAGCAAAAAGAAAATATTTCAAATCTTTTTCCATTTTGAAATCATTTAAGTGTTGGTATGATCTTGTTTGATCAAAACATCATTGTTAGTAATTCAACCTTACGTAAAACCTTCTGTGCAATTGAAATAACTAAGTAACTCAAGTTGCCAGTTACAGGTTGCA
>CAZRHW010000277.1:0-4731 GCA_964599785.1 uncultured Bacteroides sp.
GGCCGACTGAAAGTCAACCTGCCAGAAAAGAAAAGTAGAGATATCCGAAGTAAAGATTATACCAGGACAGGTTCAACCCATTTCACAGCCTTATCATACCCCTTCTCTTCTGCAAATTCCCTTGCCTGGTGCATAAAAGCCTGAAGTCTCATATCAATAGCCGTATCTTCCTGCCCGTCATATGCAATACTTACATAAGGAATATTGTCATGATCCCTTTTAAACTGGTCGGATACTGCTGTTACTACAGTCCCGGGCATGCAGGTAAAAGGGAGGATATTTGTAATACCTGATATTCCGGTTTTAGACAGGATAACGGAGGTACCCAGGTTCAGAGCAGGATCACCATCGTAATGTTTATGGATATATGGGCCACAGGATTCAAGCATTTCATGCAGTTCAATTTCTCTTTCTTCGTCATACATGCCATGAAGAGCCTGTTGCAATTTCTTTGCTGCTGTTTTCTGGGCAAAGTCCTGGATCTTTGATTTCATCAATCCTTTATAATCTCCTTTCCATATACTGTCACGTGTATACCTGTAAGTTGAGTAACTCAACCACTCACCGAAAGGTGCGATCCACGTCTCAGCTCCGAACTTCTCGAGCCTGTCGACCAGGAAACCGCTGCAGAAAGGATTATCACGCATAAAGATCTCTCCTACAACTGCAATGACAGGTTTTCTTTTACCGTTTCTCATGGGGACTTCATGAATCCTCTGTGCAGCCTGCTTCAGCACTTCTGTAATGTCCTTGGCTCCCCTTTCAACCGAAGCAACAATCCCGGCCAGTGCCTCTTTATAAACACGGTCTGTAGATCCGGCATTCAGTTCGTAGGGTTTCCTTTCCTGCTTTAATTTTCTCAGGAGGTCTACTGCAACGATCCCTTTCCATGCAGCATACCGGAATTTTGTGCCCTGCCCACCTGAAAGCGCTTCATATGAAGTATCATTACTGGGGGAGATGATCCTGACATCCTTATATCCCAGCTTATTAAATAAGACACTCTGAAACTTATTATACTGCCCGAAACGGCATGGGCCATTATGGTCAGGCATAAAAAAGCTTAATTTCTTCGTATCAACCCCGGGTTCCATTATTTTTTTCAGAAAACTTCCGGTGGTACAGACCATCGGGAAACATTCCCGGGCTGATGTATATTTCCTGCCCAGTTCAAGGTCTTTTTCATTTTGCATGGGAAGCACATCGGCATTGACACCGCAATATCTTGACGCAGCCGCAACGGCATATGCAGCATCACACATATAGGGAAAATACAGGATACGGTCTTTTATTGGTGATGAAACCAGCCCTTTTGGCCTGAAAATCTCTTTTTGTTCTTTATGGGTTAACCTTGAACCCTTCAGACTGTCGAGAAATGCCTCATACCTGGTGATCATGCCTGCATCGGCGCTGTGTTCGTCAATCTCAATCTCCAGGTATGGTTTACCTGCCATTTCTTCATGGACAAAATGCGAAAGGAATGAATCGGGACCACACCGGAAATTCCCCATATACACCGCATGAAGCCTTTTATCTCTCGCAATGATCCTGGCAGCAGCCAGCACACGCTGCCCGTTGGGCCAGTACATCTGGTGGTAATCCTGTGTAATATGTTCACTGGCCAGTGGCAGGAAATCTATAGGTATCGGTAAGACATCAAGATTGATCAGTTTTTCAACCATACTCAGGTTCAGTGCCGGATCACCTGTATTATACTGTCTGCCCATGATTACCAGACATTCCTTATCATCAGGAAGATTTTCCATCACTTCCTGACCCCGTATTTCCACCCTTCGTTCAAATTGGGTCTGCATCTGGTCGGCTTTTGCAATGGCAATGGCAACTTTTTTCCTGGGTATCTGAAATTTCTCCCATATGAAATCTGATAACTCCTTGTTCAGAACCTTTCCAAAATACCTGAAATTAAGGGTGGGAATCAGAAGCTTATCACGAACATCTCCATGAAGTGCAGCTTTTACCATGAAAGGATAAGTCTGTATCCATGGACAGTTATAGTTATTGGTAGGATTACCCTCTTCAGCTTTGGTGTTGATGATAAAGGGAGTAAATACATAATCGACCTTCTTTTCTAACAGGTCATAAATATGGCCGTGCATGACTTCTACGGGGAAACAGGTCTCAGCAACCAGCATATCGAGCGATTTTTTTATGATCTGGTTATCTGTTTCTTCGGAAAGAACCACACGGAATCCCAGCTCCTCAAAAAATGTTTTCCAGAATGGGAATTGTTGATAGAATAACGTCAAGGCCCTTGGTATTCCAATCGAAATTCTCTTATCTTTTTCCTCCTCCTTATAATCTCCCAATAACATTTCTAACCTTTCTTCGAAATAATTTGGTATACCCTGTCCCTTCCCTTTGCGTTCATCCAGCTCATATTTCTCGCAACGCCCACCATAATACAGTGGTTTATTCTCACCCTCTATCCTGATTCTCCTGATTTCACATTGATTGGTACATCCTTTACAGGTAAATTTATCTACTTTATAAGGGATCTTGCTGATATCAAAACCTTTAAACCTGGTCTTTAAATTATTTTCATTTACATATTCCCGTGCCAGGATAGCTGCACCGATCGCACCTGTAACATCAAAGTGGGGAGGAATATATATCTTTTTTCCGGTTACTTTTTCAAATGCGGCCACCACGGCTTTATTATTCGTAACCCCACCCTGGAAGAGAATATGATTGCCGATTCTTTTTTTCCTGACTACCTTCTGAATATAATTATGAACAATAGAATATGCCAGTCCTCCCACCAGGTCTTCCTTTTTCGCACCTTTCTGCTGGAAGGAGTTCAGGTCCGATTCCATGAATACCGTACACCGGTCACCCATTGCAGCAGGTTTTCTTGCCCGAAGGGCCAGCTCTCCGAATTCATTGATGATGCTGATGTCCAGTTTCTCTGCCTGCTCCTCCAGGAACGAACCTGTTCCTGCAGCACATACTTTGTTCATCTCAAAATCAACCACCACGCCATCATCTATACTGATATATTTCGAATCCTGCCCCCCAATTTCGAATATCGTGTCAACTTCTTTATCATAAAAAATCGCTGCAGTGGCCTGGGCAGTGATTTCGTTGCGGATGACATCAGCCCCGACGAAATCACCGGTAAGGTACCTGCCAGAACCTGTTGTCCCGGCAGCTTTAACGATGACCTTGCCGCCAACTTCATCAAATATTTCCGCCATCCCGAGCCTGATAGCTTCCAGGGGCCTACTGGCAGTCGGTAAATATCGTCTTGCAACAACCTGATTTTCACCATCAATCAAAACAACATTTGTACTTAATGATCCGACATCCAGCCCGAGGTATACCTCCACTTTCTCAGCTCCTTCGGGAATCAACCTGACATCTTTACAATATTCTGCATCCGTTTCGATCAATGGATCCTGATGCTTTCCCTCTGCTTTTCCACTGTTTAGATAGGTATCCAGCCCTTCTAACCCTTTATAAACAGCTTTCCCTTCTGCTTTCGTGGACAGTGTATGGAATACTGCTCCAATGGCCCCCATTGATGCATAGTATTCAGGAATGATCAGGTCTCCTTTACCTGCCCCCAGGATTTCCCTGAAAGCCCTTACCATACCGACATTAGCTGCGACACCCCCCTGGAATATAACCGGAAATTCAAGCTTCTTACCCCTGGCCAGTGAACTGATGAAATTCCTTGCTACTGCAAAACAAAGCCCGGCAACAATATCATGCACAGGAGTTGCAATCTGTTGTAAATGAATCATGTCACTTTTGGCAAAAACACTGCACCTGCCGGCAATTCGCGGAGGATCCGCCGATTTCAGTGAAAGTTCACCGAATTCTTTTTCAATGGAAACACCTATTCTTTTCGCCTGCTGGTCAAGAAACGAACCTGTGCCGGCAGCACAAATCGTATTCAACTGAAAATCTGAAAGCCTGGAAGTGTTATCCTCCGTACTATCCATGAAAATCAGCTTTGAATCCTCTCCCCCCATCTCAATAATGGTTTTTGCTTTAGGATAAAGTGCCGATACAGAGTCAGATTGGGAAATAATCTCGTTAACAAAATGCCCGCCGATTATTTCCGAAGCAAGTTTGCCACCTGTTCCTGTCAGTGAAATGGTTGAAAAATCGCAATCCCTGTAGCGATCAGTGATCTCCCCCAGAACTTCCCTGAGCATGTGGAAAGGCTTGCCATGGCAATAATCATAACGGCTTTCAATTATATTATGCTGATCATCTATTAATACAGTATTCAATGATATGGATCCAATATCAATCCCCAGGTGTATCCTGGTTCCTTCCGGTATCCTGTCTTTTCCTTTTACGGACATATTGAGATTGTTTAGAACATTAGTATGAAATAAAGAAGACACAAATAACAAATAAAATAATTCATTCTCCGGATTTCAATTCTGTTTTTTAAATTATTTTTAATTAGTCTAAATAATGGCTTTCTTAACTATTCAAATGTAAAAAAAAAATTTCTATTCAATCGGTTGAAACCGCCGACAATTGATCCGATAATTTGTAATCCCTGGACTATTACGACCTTGCGACAATTGCGACCATTGCTATTATTGAAAACCTGCAACCTTTCCAACCCAAACCCCGAATCGCATACTTCCTTAGCCTCAGCCTTAGCCTTAGCCTTCTTCTATTGCGACCATTGCTACTATTGAAAACCTGCAACCTTTCCAACCCAAACCCCGAATCGCATACTTCCTTAGC
>CAZRHW010000278.1:0-2250 GCA_964599785.1 uncultured Bacteroides sp.
TGCATGCTGCTGAAATTTTGTTTGAAACTTTGAGCTTCGGCAACTGGCACAGGAATAGCGAAATCGCCTAATTCATGAGATTGAATCAGATATGTTTCGTTGTCGGCGTCATATTTGCTTAAGGATAAAAGGTTCCATGTTATACTTGCTGTATACTGCTTTTTCATTTCGGCAATAGCTTCATCAGTAAATTTCTGAACTTCCTGATTGCGGGTTTGTTCATTTACACGTTTTGGATAGTCTTCAGATTTTTCAAACTCACCTTTTTGCTGCCACACCGCAATTTTTTCTTCTACATATTTTTTTACATACACGTTTACAGAACTTTTGGTTACCGGCATTTTGCTCACAGGTACATTATCGCCAACAATTGTCAGAGATGTTGGTGGTGTGTCACCATAAAATTCACCTTGAGCAAAAGTTGTAGTGTCAAAAAACAAACAACAAATTATGATTGTTGTTAAAATATATATATTCATTCTATATGTTTTTTCAATTTTATTTTTAAACTGTCCTTCCATTATAATCAAATTTTTCAATTATCCTTAAAACACCGAACTGAAACCATTATTTTTACATTGCGAAATATGTTAGTTAAGTATGCATCTTGGCCTGGGCGTCCAACGGAAAATAAATATTTTGAATTGCTCCAAAAGTGGGCAGCGCTCTCAATTCCAAGGAACTCCATTCTATCATCATAAGCAAGGTGACAGCCCCCAAACAGAGCAGAAAACCCGCTATTTCCGCCTGGTAAAAGGGCATTGTAAGCATTTTTGCTATTACCGCCAATATTTTGCAATAAAGTTTCAAATTCTTCTTTGTCTGGCAAATGCCAACCGGTAGGGCAAATATTTTTTGCCGTTTCTCTATCGTATAAATAACCATATTTTGCTACATTGCTTTCATTATTATCATAAGCCAAGCAACTACTGTTTGCTTTGTAAGAAAGATTTTCAGCCATCATCGTTTGATAACCAATATTTACTGTTTTATAGGTTTTACCATCGCGGTTGTCTGTAAACGTGCCAAATTTTGATCCAATTACTCTGAACACGATATTGTCCCCTAAAATCAGGTCCTGATCTTGCAGCGTGTTCCAAATAATTGTTTTACTGCCGGATGTTATATTATTGCCCACATCGCCGGTTACGCTTTTTAAGGGACCTGTAAAAATGCCATCGCCCCTTTCGCTTACATATAAGCTAATATTAGCAACAAAGTTACTTTGCAGGTTGTAGGTTATTACTACTTTGTTGCCATCTTGCTTTGCAACCACGTTGGTAATGATTTGGCTTTGGGCAATGGAAAACGAAAAACAAATAATCAGTATTACAAATATTTTATGTTTCATAATTCTATTTATTCTTATTCGTTTTATTTGCTTTGTAAAATATTTGTTTACTTATTGGGGTGTATAACATCAAGGTTATCACTAATTAATGAAGTGTCTGTGTAAATTCGTGGTTTCAGTTAACAAAATATATATCAATCTGTCAGCTTTTCCAATAACGTGGAAGCGGTCTTTTTAGCCTCACTGCCATTTTGTTTATACATCAAGTTTTCCCATATTTATTCCTCTGTGTTCGGTGTGTAAATATAGTTTTGTTAGCATTGAGTCAATTGCAGCCAATGTAAACATCTAAAGGCAACCAGATGCAATCCTGCCACCTGACACCTTATACCTTGCAACTTGCACCTTGCTACTTGTAACCTTCCTATTGCTACAGCGCAGCGTGCGCCCATAAAAAAAATGGCTGTAACGATTTCTTTGGCTGTTCAAGAATTCAGGCAGGCAGTGATTCCCTCGCCTCCCTGTCGGGATCATTTTTAACCTCTGATACATCATCAAGAATCATCGTTTCTCCATTCTCAGATGAATACTTTGGCCATTCTGGTAATCCTCCGCCATTCGGATCGCCTGTCCTCATGAAGTTTAATAATGCATCGGCCATCTTTGTTGAGAGTTCTCTCGGCCGTGATCCTCCGCCGGTATGGGTTAACATCAAGTCGGTATTATTAAACCAGAAGCAGATGTCGAGGCAGTGGAACGCCCCCATGCGGCCGTCGAAGAGGGGTGGCTGCCACGCGAACCAGGCGACGTAGACGGGTGCCGGCTGCTTCACCTTGGCGTCGGCGAGGGCCACCGTGCTCTGGCGGGTGCTGCTCACCAGCGACCAGATCTCCCACGGTTCCTTTCCCGGGAAGGCCTTGGCGTAGGCCTCGACCACCTCCGACGCCTTGTCTCCGTAC
>CAZRHW010000278.1:2260-4721 GCA_964599785.1 uncultured Bacteroides sp.
ATCCGGCCATCAAACAATGGTGGCTGCCAGCCGAACCATGCCAGGTAGACAGGGGCCGGTTGTTTTGATTTGGCGTTTGCCAGTTCAATGGTACTTTTCCGGTTGCTGGAGATCATAGACCAGATCTCAACCGGTCTTTTTTCGGGGAATGCCTTTGCATATGCATCCACAACCTCCCCGGCCTTTTCTCCCATTCCCTGAGAAAATCCCGCTCTTTCCTTTACCCTGTCTTTAACTTCCGCTAACGTAATGTTTTCAAGATCAGGTTCGGTAAGGTTAGGAGACATCTCGTTGAATGTCGAACATATAATCATGGGGATATCTGCGGCTGTCGGGGCAGGTTCCGGATAATAGGGATGTTGTGGAAGGAAGGTCCCATCAACAACCGGATTGAAGCCTCTTCGCATGAATCCCCCACCGGGCCCTGACTCTTCACTCAGTTTACGGCTTGCGGCTGAAGCTATTTCATAATAATCTTTCCAGGGTAACTCGTGAAGTTTATCAATCTTTGCGGCTGTTAGTCCGGCTTCTTTCAGGACATAGGCACCCAGTTTTTCTGAGTATTCTTTATCTCCTGATTGTGTTGAAGCCCCGCTTAATACAAAAGCCTTGTGAAATAATTCCTGGGCAGATGGCATGGCGGTGAGGGTGGTCACTTTTGCTCCGCCACCTGATTGCCCAATAATTGTTACATTATTGGGATCACCGCCGAAACTGGCTATATTGTCCCGTATCCATTCCAGTGCAGCGACAATATCCAGCATGCCAACATTTCCTGACGCAGCATATTTATCTCCTCCCACTCCGGCAAGGTTCGTAAATCCCAATGGGCCCAGCCGGTGATTGAGGGAACAGAATACGACATCCCCGTATCTGGCCAGGTTTTCACCTTTATAGCCATCCTGTTCAATGGCATTGCCGTTTGTGAATCCGCCACCGTGCAACCATACTATGACGGGTCGTTTTTTCCCATCGTTGTACCCCGGAGTCCAAACATTAATTGCCAGGCAGTTTTCGCTTACATCATCATAATTCCAGTGATCAACGAAAGAAGCATAGGCATTTGCATAACGGTTATCCATTATCTGGGGTGCCGAATTACCCCACCAGATGGCCGGTTTTATATCAGTCCAGGGTTCAGGTTTTTGAGGTGACATAAACCGGTTTTTGCCTGAAGTATCAGCACCATAGGGGATACCCCGGAAGGTGTAGATATCCCTCAGGATGAATCCTCTTACTTTTCCATGGATGGTATCGGCTACTGCGATATCATCTCCGATAAACAGGACCTGACCATCCTGTTCCTTGTTATTCCCTGTAAATGATGTACAGGATGAGAGGGCAAGCGATGGACCAATGCTGAGTCCTGCAGCTCCTGCGCCAATTGTTTGAAAAAATTTACGACGGTTTGATTTCATGATGTTAGTTAAAATTTGGCCCCTACAGGGCCTGGGTTAATAATTTGACGTTAATGGGTCTGGATTAGTATTAATTAAAATTTGACCCCTACGGGGTCTGAAATGTGACCCCTACGGGGTTGTGAATAATATCTGACCCCTACGGGGTCTGAACTAAATTAAAATTTCGCCCCAACAGGGCCGGAAATATAATTTGATCCCTGCGGGGTTAGGACTCCTGGTTTATCAAAGATATTATTTTCAAAGAGCATTGTTATCTGAATAACAGCGGGGCCAGTTCTGAAAGATAGATGCGCCAGTTGGTCCAGGTATGGCCGCCGGTGCTTTCCCTGTATATGTATGAGAAATCATGTGTATCAAGGGTATCACGCAGTGTTTGTACGCTGGCATATAAAAAATCCTCTTTTCCACAGCCGATCCAGTATAATTTAACTCCGCTTTTTTTCAGCCCTTCCAGTTTTTCACCGAAGTCCGGGCCGGTATCCTCCATACCCATAGCTCTTCTGCTCATCAGTCCCATACTCATAATACCGATATAGCTGAACATTTCCGGATTGTTGTTCGTTATATTCTGTGTTTGCATACCGCCCATCGATAATCCTGCAATGGCCCGGTTATCCTTATTTGCAATGACACGGTAATGGTTTTCAATAAACGGTACCACGTCTTTCACCAGGCTTTCTTCGAATAATCCGGATCCCATATTACCCGGGCCGGCAGCGGCCTGTTCATCAGGGACCGGTATTTCCGGCGCTTCACCCGGTGCTGCTGCTATAAATGGATTTCCGTTGGTCATTACGACGATCATTGGCTTTGCTTTCCCCTGTGCAATCAGGTTATCGAGAATCAGGTTCGCTTTGCCCTGAACTGACCAGCCTGTTTCATCTTCTCCCATACCGTGCTGAAGATACAACACGGGATAGCCAGTCGTGGTGTCCTTTTCATAGTCCGGCGGTGTGTAAACGAAGCAGCGACGCCATGCTTTTGTGATATTAGAGAAATAGAGGTTCTGGCTAAGCTGACCGTGTGGAACATTCTTGAGC
>CAZRHW010000279.1:0-4710 GCA_964599785.1 uncultured Bacteroides sp.
GTGTCAAGCATTTCAAACTCGGACACATTGAAGTTCGCTCTATTCTGCCGGTAATAATCACCGGATTCCTTTCCACGATTATCTTCTCCTTTGTCTTTGTCTACGTTTCCGGCAAAGACAAATGGCTCGATCTGGGCATGGGTATTGTATTTTCGGTGGTCGCCCTTCGCATGCTCTGGGAAGGGATTGACGATGCCCTGCAAAAAAGTGCTCCGCTCCGGACAGGCAAGGGCGTTCCCGGGTCTATTTCCACGAAAATGTTTATCGGGGGATTTGCCGGGGTTCTGCCCGGCTTGTTGGGCATCGGCACCGGGGCGGTCCTGGTCCCTGCTTTTGCCATTGTCTTGAACGCCCCGATCAAAGTGGCTATTGGCTCATCGTTGGCTTGCTTCAGCCTGAACGCTTTGGTCAGCTCCCTGTTCAAGCTATCCCAGGGATTCGTCCGGTTTTCCTTTCTTGTTCCCCTGTGCCTCGGGACTTTTCTGGGGTCCCGATTCGGCGCCACACTCAACGGCCGTTTCTCATCGGGTGTTTTAAAGATATTTTTTGGATTGCTGTTCGTTTATGTGGCGTTAAAATACCCATTTTTGTTTTAACTTCGCTGGAGCAAGCAATCCGAAAGCATTATTTTTGTTTTTTTGACCAGAATGCAAAAAAAAGATTGCAAAAAATAACAAAATATGGATATTCTTTTAATAGAATATCGCAGAGAACGGTAAAAACCCTGAACCGGGTCCGGGAATTGCCCCGGCTGAAAGTCCGGGGTCTCATGGCATCCAGGTTAATGACCGCCTGTGTATGGGAAGAAACCGGGTGATCTTTTTGAGCCGGGTCCGACGGGTATTGCCCGAGCACATTCAGGAGGCGCCACCATCACCGTCGCGGACGGATTCCGGGAATGGCTTCAGGATCAATGATTCTAACGTGTTGTAAAGCATATTTTTTTTGAAACCGATATTTTATAGAAAGAATATCAAAAACGGAGGAGAAACCCATATGAGCACGGTTAAGCTAACCATCGACGGCAGGGAGATTGTCGTACAGAAGGACAGCACGATCCTTGAGGCGGCGAAGAGCTCGGGAATAAGAATTCCAACGCTCTGCTTCCATGAAAGAATGAGACCCATAGGATCCTGCGGCATGTGCGTTGTTGAAGTGGAGGGACATTCAACGTCTATGCCTTCCTGTACCACACCTGTTGCCGAGGGAATGTGCGTTACCACACAGTCGGATCGTCTGTTACGTGAGCGTCAGGATGCATTGAAAGCCATGCTGGTCAATCATCCGCTGGACTGCCCGATCTGCGACAA
This sequence comes from uncultured Bacteroides sp., assembly GCA_964599785.1. Classification (GTDB taxonomy): domain Bacteria; phylum Bacteroidota; class Bacteroidia; order Bacteroidales; family SM23-62; genus LJUQ01. Next base: position 1,311 of record CAZRHW010000279.1, read on the forward strand.
AGCAGGCGAATGCATGCTCCAGGACCTTGTTTATGAACATTTCATAACGGAAGTTGACATGCAGCCCCCCACGTCGAAATTCACTTCGGCCTACACCACCCCTTTCATAAGATCATGGCCTGAGCGCTGCATTTTATGTCTGCGCTGTGTGACCGCCTGTCAGGAAATACAATGCATCGGCGCTCTTGACGTCATAGAAGACGGACCCAACGGTCAATTGATTTCATTCGACAGGGATAAATGTGTTTCCTGCGGCGAGTGCATCCAGGTATGTCCGGTAGGCGCACTGCTTGAAAAAAAGGCTTCCCTTCGCTGGCGGCCATGGGAAGTGAAAAAGATCAGAACCACTTGTGCTTACTGCGGGGTGGGGTGCCAGCAGTGGCTTCATGTCAAGGACGGCAGAGTCGTCAGGGTATCCGGTGTGGAAGATGCCGAACCCAACAAGGGGCGATTGTGTGTTAAGGGAAGATACGGGTTCGATTTCATCTATTCGGAAGAGCGGCTGAAAACACCGCTGATCAAAGAAAACGGTAGCTTCAGAGAAGCATCGTGGGACGAGTCTCTGGATCTGGTGACGAATAAATTCAAAGAGATTATCGCCCAAAGCGGTCCGGACGCCATTGCTGGTGTGAGCTGTGCCCGAAGTGTCAATGAAGATTCCTATCAGATGCAGAAGCTGTTTCGCGCGGTGATCGGAACGAACAATATTGATCACTGCGCCCGTACCTGACATGCGCCCACGGTTGCCGGGCTGGCAGCCACGTTCGGTTCAGGGGCCATGACCAATTCGTTTAACGAATTTGCCAAGGCCAAAATGTTTCTGGTGATCGGGTCCAACATGACGGAAGCCCATCCCGTGGCATCGACATTTCTCAAAAATGCGGTTCAAAACGGTGCGCAATTGATTGTTATCGATCCTCGCGCGCAAAAGCTTTGTGATATTGCGACAGTGCATTTGCCGTTGAAGGTGGGGAGCGATATTGCCCTGTTGAATGCCCTCATGTATGTGTTGATTACTGAAGACCTTTATGACAGGCGGTTTGTGGAATCGTGCACAACGGGCTTTGATGCGTTCAAGGAAAAGATCATGGAGTACGCGCCGGAGAGCGTCTCCGATATATGCGGGATCGAGGCGGATGTTATCCGGGACACGGCCCGCCGATTGGCGTCCGTAAAACCGGTAATGCTCTGCTATACTTTGGGGATTACCGAGCATACCTGTGGCAGGAACAATGTCATGTCCACCGCCAACCTGCAGATGCTGCTGGGGAATATGGGGGTGCAATGCGGCGGGGTCAATCCCTTGCGGGGACAGAACAACGTCCAGGGCGCATGCGATATGGGGGCGTTACCCAATGTGTTTCCGGGGTACCAGGCAGTCACCGATCCCGACAAACGTCAAAAATTTGAAAAGGCGTGGGGGGTGACGAATCTTCCGGACAAGTTGGGGCTGATGATTCTCCACATGATGGAGGGTCTTGTCAGCAAAAAGGTCAGGGCATTCTATATTTTCGGAGAGAACCTGGCCAACAGTGAACCCGACATCAGAAAAGTCGAACATGAGCTGGCTTCTGCGGAATTTATCGTTTGTCAGGATATTTTTCCGACCGAGACCACCCGTTTTGCTCACGTGATTTTTCCGGCGGCCGCCTGGAGCGAAAACGACGGTACCTTCACCAACAGTGAGCGCCGGGTCAATCGAGTCCGGACCGCCAGCCGGCCGCCCGGGCAGGCACGGCCCAACTGGTGGATATTCAAGCAGATCGCCAAACGGATGGGCCATGACTGGTCTTCGGACAGCGCCCGGGAAATCTGGGATGATGAGGTGTCTGTCCTGGCTCCCAATCTGGCGGGAATCAAATATGCCCGTATTGAAAATGACGGGCTTCAATGGCCGTGCCCCAGCGAAGATCATCCCGGAACCTGCTTTCTGCATCAAAATGGGGAATTCACCTGTGGCCAGGGCCGCTTCATGCCGGTGGACTGGACCCCGCCCGCCGAGGTGCCGGATCACGAATATCCGCTGGTGCTGAGTACGGGCAGACGGCTCTATCAATATCATACCCGGACTCAGACCGGCCGGTGTGTGGGATTGGACGATCTTCTCGGCGAAGAAACCGCCGATATCTCCATCCAAGACGCCAGCTCCATGGGCATTGAACATGATGAGAAAATTCGGGTAAAATCCCGGCGGGGGACCGTAATTGTCAAGGCCCGAGTGACCCATGAGGTGCCGCCGGGAATGGTCTGGATGGCGTTTCATTTCCGGGAGAATTGCGCAAACTGGCTGACCAATCCGGCATTCGACCCGGTTACATTAACGGCGGAATACAAGGCCTGCGCGGTCAGCATTGAAAAGCTATGACCGGCCAACATTGAACCATGATAGAAAATACGGCATCCGGATGCAGGGGACCGATGTTTCCGATACGGGTGCTGCATCCGAATGCTGTTAGGTGAACATCCAGGGCATCAAGACAGGCCATCAAGCCGGCGTCTTTAAGATACCGAATGCACCACTTCCGATCCCGGCGCCAGGGAAGTGAAGCATGATCATTCAAGCCCACATCCTTTCTTCAAAAATGCTCAATTTGCCTTAAAAAAACAAGGTGTTATCACTTATCATTCATTTTCATATTGACAGAACCACTCTTTATACTTAAAATATATATAATTCCGTTATGAAAACGGACGGCATTCTAAACCTTTCCGAACCCATTGGTTTATGGGGTCAGTTTTTAATTAATTGCTTTCAAGAAGAAAGGAAGGTCATCATGAAGATTAAAAAAATCAAAAAAACGTCAACGGGTCTCTGCAAATGTAAACGTTCCTGCTAACCAGTTATTAAGTCTCATAAAATAGTCTGTCTATATATCCCCGTGGTATGATAAACAGACTATTTTATTTTTATGGGCGGATACAATGACCAAAAAAGACTTCAAAGACTATATCTGCCGGCCATTTTGTATGTTTTATAAAGAAGGGCAAAAACAAGAGATGGCCTGTCAGGGAGCACTCGTTGTTGGGTCTTTAGTGGATCAGAGACGGATTTCCTCAGAGCAGCTGTGTTTGTCCGTTAAAGATCGTCAGATATGCCTAAAACACAAGGATACATTAACCCGATATGTGTGCCGGCGATGCCCGTTTATGAAAGAAGATTGCGACTTTCAATCTAATTCGCCATCCGATGATCTGGAGCCGTGCGGCGGTTATATGGTCCTTGCCGGTTTGATTGAAAACCGGGTTATTGAACCCCGTGACATGGACAGCCAAAAATGAGAAACAAGAATTGGCAATCGTTATATCTGCGTCTTCATCCGAGATCAGCGCTGAAAAGCCTGGAGTATCCTTTTGTGTATCATATGGATCGGGATGAACTCTATGAAATTGATGAACGGGC
>CAZRHW010000280.1:0-4700 GCA_964599785.1 uncultured Bacteroides sp.
TACGACAATTCAAAAAGGTAGCTTTATAAAATCTGATAATCAATGTGTTGTAATACGTTATATAGTAGGAACACAAAGGGTAGCACAAAGGGTAACACAAAGGAACACAAAGGAACACAAAGGAACACAAAGGGTAGCACAAAGTAATTTGATTTTGAACCTTTGAGTCCCTTCGTGACAGCTTTGGTGTACCTTTGTGGTTAAATAATAAGCATAGGGATCATTGAAAACAAGCAAAAAGAACGGATCTTGAGGTAAACGTCTTTTTGATGAACCTTCTTAATATTTCGAATACCTTTATCACAGGAAACAAATACAATTTTCATAGGACTACTAATGGACAACATTCACCATATCTCTTCCGCGGTCATTGATTTCGACCAGGTCAGCAGCATCATGGATGATCATAAGCATCTGGAGATCTCGCGTGAATCAGCCGCATTAATCAGGAAGTGCAGGGCATATCTTGATAAAAAACTCAGCGGGACAAATAAGCCATTTTATGGGATCAATACCGGTTTCGGCTCTTTGTACGACCGGTCAATATCCAATGAAGACCTGGGTATTCTTCAGAAAAATCTGGTAATGTCTCATGCATGCGGACAGGGTGAAGAAGTTCCCGGGGAAATCGTCAGGCTGATGTTGTTCCTGAAAATACAATCGCTGGCGTATGGCAATTCGGGTGTACAGCTTGAAACAGTCCGGCGCCTGGTTGATTTTTTCAATCATGGCATCCTCCCGGTGGTTTATCAGTATGGTTCACTGGGAGCATCAGGCGATCTTGCACCCCTTGCACATATGAGTCTTCCATTGATCGGAGAAGGAGAGGTTTATTATGGGGATAAGAAAAGCAACACCGGAAGTGTGTTGAAAAAACTGGGATTAAAACCCATTGTGCTTCAATCAAAAGAGGGGCTTGCTTTGCTGAACGGGACACAGTTCATGAGTGCTTATGGTGTTTACTGCTGTCTTCGTGTCTTCAAGCTATCGAAGCTGGCCGATATTATAGCGGCTATCTCACTGGATGCATTTGATGGCAAACTGGAACCTTTTCATCCCATGGTGCAAAATATTCGTCCATATAAAGGTCAGATTGAGACTGCCAGGAGAATAAGGCTGTTACTGGAAGGCTCAGCGCTTATGAACAAGCCTAAAAAACATGTCCAGGACCCTTATTCTTTCAGGTGCATACCCCAGGTACACGGAGCATCCAAAGATTCCATAAATTATGTTGCGTATGTATTTAAGAATGAAATAAATTCCGTCACAGACAATCCGACCATATTTCCCGATGAGGACCTGATCATTTCTGCCGGTAATTTTCATGGACAGCCTCTTGCGCTGGCTCTCGACAATCTATGTATTGCCATGTCGGAGCTGGGCAGCATCTCCGAACGCAGGACTTACCAGCTTGTTGGCGGTTACCGCGGACTTCCTCCATACCTGGTGGCCAAACCCGGTCTTAATTCAGGATTTATGATCCCGCAATATACGGCTGCCTCCCTGGTAAGCTTTAATAAACAGCTCAGCACACCGGCCTCGGTTGATTCAATTGAATCATGCCAGGGCCAGGAAGATCATGTAAGCATGGGTGCCAATGCGGCCATTAAAGCATACCAGGTGCTTCTGAATCTGGAAAGGATCCTGGCAATAGAATTATTTAATGCCGCCCAGGCCATCGAATTCAGAAGGCCGGCCCGAACATCGGAATACCTTGAATCATTTTTGGCAAAATACCGGAAGAAGGTGAATTTTATTGATAATGACCGGATTATGTACCCCGATATGAACAAATCGGTGACTTTCCTGAAAGAGGTTGATCTTGAATTGGGTGAGGGATTTTTTCTTGGGGAGTATTGAAGGAGAGGGGAGTCCGCCTGATTACTCACCCGGTGACTGCCACTCACCCGGTGACTGCCAGTCACCGGGTGAGTTCAATCACCGGGTGAGTTTATTTTTATATTTCTTATCGATAAAATAGAAGACAAGGCCTGCCAGGGAGGTACCGATACCGGTGAGAGATTCAACAGGACGGTAGATCAGTCCATAGACAAGGATCCAGACATTAATGAGAATAAAGATTATTGGTAATACAGGGTATAATTTAATTCTGTAAGTGCCAAGAGGATTTCCCCTGCGCCTGTTCAGCATCATCCCGATCACTGCCAGCAGGGTAAAAAGATTAAGGGTAAATCCGATGATCGTAATAACCTGTTCAAAAGTCGAGGTCAGGACATAAATAACAGAAATGGCTGCCTGGATAATAATTGCCCTGACAGGTATTTCCCTTCCTGAGATTTTGGAGAACCATTTTAGGATGGTATAATCTTCACCCATGACCTGGGTCACCCTGGGGCCGGTAATGATCATTGAGCTGACGGTTGATAAAAGGAGGAGACTGAAGAGCAACCCCATTATGATGCTTGTCTTTTCTCCGAATATCTGGTTACCAAATATATAGCCAATCTCTATTTTTCCTGTCATGGCTTCAATAGGAATAACTTTCAGGAATACGTAGGTTGTCAGGATATATAGTGCAGTAACGATCAGTGTACCGATGATAAGACTTCGGGGTATATTTTTCCCTGGATTCTTCATTTCACCGGCGATATAAGCAGCTGCGTTCCAGCCTGAATAGGAATAGCTGACAAAAAAGAGTGATATAGCGAAAGCCGGGCTTACAATTTCAAGGAGCGATTCCCTGTTTACTGAAAAACTCAGTGGCTGGTTATGAACTGAGAAAAGTCCCAGAATAATCAGTCCGAGGAGTGTTATGATTTTCAAGGCAGTGAAGATATTCTGGAAATATGCACCTGCTGTTTTATCTGATGAATGAAGTGCTGTTATCAGGATGATCACCAGGACAGCAATGATCCTGTCCAGGCTTATTCCGAGCAGTGTTGCATCGATATTCAGGGCAGCTGTAAAATATGATCCAAGGGCGATGGAAGCTGCTGCTGTTGGTGCAGCAAAGCCTATGATAAAGGAGATCCATCCGGCAGCGAATCCGAGAGAGGGGTGATAGATCCTGGAAAGGAAATGATATTCACCACCCGACCGGGGCATGGATGTTCCGAGCTCCGCATAAGCCATGGCACCTGTCAAAGCCGAGATACCACCGATGAACCAGAGGAGAAGGAGGGCAAACCCGGATTTCAGTGAAATCACCTGGAATCCGAGGCTGGTAAAGATCCCGGTACCAATCATGTTGGCAACAACAATGGCTATGGCGGTATTTAGTCCAAATTTATTTTTCAATCTTTCTGGTTTATTTCCGGAATGGGTTGTTCAGGATGAATCATTGGCACGAAACGAACCGGTATGATGTTTCTTTGCTGGTATCCTTTCTTAGTTTTTGTGATTAATAACAGGTTCTGGTATAATTTTCCCACAGGGACAATCATTTTCCCTGATGTTTTAAGCTGATTGACAAGTTCATCGGGTATTTTCTCAGGAGCAGCGGTAATGATAATAGCATCGAACGGGGCACGATCCGGCCAGCCAAGATATCCGTCACCCCATTTAACGATCACATTATTGTAGCCGAGTCCATTCAGCCTGTTTGCCGATAATTCTGCCAGCTCTTTTACAACTTCAATAGAGAAGCATGTGTCAGCTAACTGTGAAAGAATGGCAGCCTGGTATCCGGACCCCGTTCCAATCTCAAGGACTTTCTCGTTGCCGGTGAGATTTAACATTTCGGTCATGAGGGCGACAATATAAGGCTGCGAGATGGTCTGACCGTAGCCGATGGGCAGGGGATGATCATTATATGCATATTCAACCAGGTCATCCGGTACGAAAAGGTGTCTGGGAGTATTTTTCATTGCTTCGATAACATGGATATCAGAAACACCCCGTGCCACAATCTGGTCTGATACCATCTGATCTGCCTGCTGCTTCCACCATTCTTCCTGAAATACCTGCTGACCTGGGATATTTTTCTGCTTCGAACTGCATGAAACAACAACGATAACTGCAACAAACAGGCACGACAACATGTGTCTGAAATACAGCAAAATTGATTTTATGATCCTCTTCAGGAATATCATAGGGATATTACAGGCAACCTGAACAAATTTAGCAGGAATTTATGAACTGTTCAAGTGAAGCGGGCAGGAAATATTATAATTAATTTTTTGGACCTGAGTTATGGCGTTGTTCCCTTAACTGTTCGATGAGATGATGCCGGAACTGGATCTCGGCCAGGTGAAGTTTCATAACCTTTTCAGGAGGTAGTATCTCTTTCAGTTTTTTATTGTACAGGATCATCAGATCATTTTCATCTGTGCAAAATCCGATATATTCATCCAACACCTTTGATACATCTTTTTCTGACATGGTTTCAGCGTTGGTTTTGAAATTATCAATAACTTTTTTCCTTTCATCGCGGATCAAATTTCTCCTGTTTTCAAAATCATTATAAACAGGCCAGAACACTTCCGCTTCAGCCGGAGTAAGGCTCAACTGTTCAGTGATATAAGCAATCTTTATCGATTTTATTTTCTCATATTGATTATCCTGAGCCTGTGCCCATGTAAACAGAATGAAAAGAAAAGACAGACTTAAAATAACGGGATTTAAAAAATGTTTCCTTTTCATGATATTTTTTATTAGATGTTTTGCTATTAAGACACCAGGACACTAAGATTCACCCTGTCAATTAATTAACTCAAGTTGCAAGTTGCAGGTTTCAAGTT
>CAZRHW010000281.1:0-4662 GCA_964599785.1 uncultured Bacteroides sp.
ATACCGATACGGATCCTGATGCCTTAAGCAAATTATATTATTACAGACTTGGTGGGGTGAAAAGTATCCCTTGTCATCCTGCCTCAGCAAAAAAAGCAGAAGTTGAATACAGCCGTTCAATGTCAAATATGGTAGATAACAGTTCTTTTTCAAATCATACCGGAGATAATGTGTTATCAGATGGAATAATGATCTATCCAAATCCCTTCAAACTAAACACAACAATCTACTTTAACAATCCCAGGGGCCATTCCTACACCCTGTGTATTACTGATCTTTCAGGAAAGATATGTAAAGTTGTGGATGGCATAATCACCTCAGAATATTTATTGGAAAAAAGAGATATGAAAGAAGGATTATATATTTTGGAGTTGAGAGGGGAGAAGATTTTTAGAGAGAAGATAATTGTAAAATAAGCACTATCAGATATTATGAATATTATGAAAGCAGGATTGTTACGAATAGGGTTTTCTTTATCTTCTGCCAATTTGGGATTACTTCAGCTCATTCAACCAGTGACCTTATTTCCTGGCAGTTTTGTTTTATCTTATCCCAGTTTCCTGCATTTATATCATCTTTTGTTGCCACCCAGGTACCACCGACTGAAACAACCTGCGGGATTTCAAGGTAACCTTTAAAGTTTTCTTTATTCACACCTCCTGTAGGTGAAAACTTGATACCTGTATGGGCAAATGGCCCGATCATGCTTTTAAGGAATTTTGGGCCTCCTAAAGGTTCGGCAGGGAAAAATTTAAGGAGTTCAAGTTTATAATTCAGGCAGAGTGATATTTCGCTGGGAGTCATGACTCCGGGGACAAACGGGAACCGGATCTTAATGGCTTCCTCAACGATCTTGATATCCAGTCCGGGAGCCACTCCGAACAGCGCACCATAGTCACGTGCCTGTTTAAGCTGATCGCTGGTTAGGATAGTTCCTGCACAGACCAGTAATTCAGGCCGGTTTTTAGATAAAACTGAAATAACCTTTGCTGCAGCACTGGTTCTGAAAGTTATTTCGGCAAGCGGCAATCCCCCTTCAATTAATGCATCGGCCAGTTTGAGTGCTTTGTCAGGATCTTCTATAGCTATAACAGGGATGACTTTTAGTTTTTTAAGAGTATTTATTATTTCTTTCATAAATAAAATATCTGTTGGAGTTGATTAAAACATTTCCTGGTTATCGTTTCTCGCAGATAAGCGCAGATTATTTCGCCAATTAGCGCAGAAAAAACTAACTGTGAATCAACAATTTGCGCAAATCTGCGAGAACAGTTAATTTTAATTAATCAATCTAGATCTCTACTATTTCTGGAAAGCATCATCAAAAGCCTGCTTTGACGGTTCGAAATCCATATCTTTCACAAACTGGCAGGCTTCAGCTGCACCATGTTCCCTGTCCATTCCACTATCTTCCCATTCAACCGACAGCGGTCCCTGGTAGTTGATCCGGTTCAGTGCACGTATGATCTCTTCAAAGTCTGTATCTCCTCTGCCGGGACTTACAAAATCCCAGTATCTTCTGCGGTCGCCGAATTCCAGGTGTCCCCCGAATACACCTGCTTCTGTCGGTGTCATCGACCATTTGGCATCTTTGATAAGCACATGAAAGATCCTGTCACAAAAACGATAAATAAATTCAACATAATCGACACCCTGATAGCCAAAATGACTCGGGTCGTAGTTAAATCCGAAGGCAGGGTGATTATTTAAAGCCTTCAATGCTCTTTCAGCAGAAGCGATATCAAAAGCTATTTCAGTTGGATGTACCTCCAGGCCAAACTTTACGCCTGCTTTTGAAAATTCATCCAGGATAGGTGTCCAGCGCCTGGCAAAATCTTCATATCCCTTATCGATCATTTCAGCTGAAACAGGTGGAAATGAATAGAGCAGGTGCCAGATGGAACTGCCTGTAAATCCGTTCACCACATCCACCCCCAGACATTTTGCCGCCCATGCGGTTTTAATGATTTCATCAGCAGCACGCTGCCTTACACCTTCAGGATCACCGTCACCCCAGATATAATCCGGAAGGATGCCTTTGTGCCTTTCATCGATATTGTCACACACCGCCTGTCCAACCAGGTGAGTGGAAATGGCAAATAATTTCAGGTTGTACTTGGTAAGCAGTGCCCGCTTTGCCTTGCAATAAGCTTCATCAGCCTTATCCACCTCGAAGTGATCGCCCCAGCAGGCCAGTTCAAGGCCATCGTAACCAAATTCAACAGCCTTTTTACATAATATTTCCAATGGTAAATCAGCCCATTGTCCGGTGAATAGCGTTACAGGTCGCATAGTTTTTAGGTTTAGCGTTGATATTTGAGTTTATTCTTTGTTTAATTGTTATTTATATCCTGGTCTCGGAGACTGTTTGTAAAGTCCTTAAAGGCTTCTCGCAGATAAGCGCAGATTATTCCGCAGATTTCGCAGATGTTTCTTAACCAGTGATTTAAGTTCTGTGGAATTTGCGTTTAAATCCGGGTTATCTGCGAGAAACAAAAATCAATGAACTTTTTAAACATCCCCCGTAATACACTACTATTATAATTATTCCACGAACTTCGTCCACTTATGATCACTCTCATTTGATTTGATCAGTGTGTCAATGAACTTCATTCCGCGAAGGCCATCATAAACCGTTGGGAAGTCCAATGCTTCTGCAGGGGGTTTTGTTCCTTCAAGCCTGTGCTGAATACATATTGCTACATTTCTGTAGATGTTAGCAAAAGCTTCGATCAATCCTTCCGGGTGACCAGAAGGTAACCTTGTATTGTAACCGGCAATAGATGAAAGGTACGAATTACCTGTGCGCCTGGTTTCGATTGGTTTGTCCAACCAGTTAATGATTAATGTATTGGGTTCCATCTGGTACCATCTGATTCCTCCTTTTTCTCCATAAATCCGGATGTTCAGGTCATTTTCCTCGCCGGCAGCGATCTGGCTGGCGAAGAGAATCCCTTTGGCTCCGTTATTATAATGAACCAGTACATTGCCATCGTCATCAAGTTTTCTCCCGGGTACAAAAATGGAAAGATCGGCACAGAGCTCGGTTACTTTAAGGCCGGATATATATTCTGCGAGGTTGAGGGCATGGGTCCCAATATCTCCCATACAGCCTGCTTTTCCGGAACGGGATGGATCAGTCCGCCAGGATGCCTGGACATGATCAGTCTCTTCGAGAGGTGTGGTCAGCCATCCCTGTGGGTATTCAACAACGATTTTACGTATTTTCCCAAGACCACCTTCCTGGATGAATTTTCTTGCCTCTTTCACCATCGGATAACCTGTATATGCATGGGTTACAGCAAAGATCAACCCGGTTTTTTCAACCAGTTTAACCAGTTTTTCAGCTTCTTCGGTGTTGTAGGTTAACGGTTTATCACTGACCACATGAAAACCGTTCTCCAGTGCCAGTTTTGCCGGTTCATAGTGGACATGATTCGGGGTGGCAATACAGAGAAAATCCATTCTTTTGCCTTCAGGGAGAAGTTTTTCTTTTTCGATCATTTCCTGATAGGTACCATATGATCTTTCCGGTGAGAGATAGTATTGCTCACCTGTGATTTTTGACTTTCCCGGATCAGAGCTGAAAGCCCCGCAAACCAGGTCGATCTGTCCGTCCAGTACGGCTCCGTTAAAATGAACAACGCCGATGAAGGATCCGGGACCTCCACCGACCATGCCCATTTTTATTTTTCTTCTCATGTCTAATGATAGTTGATTAGTTGGATGTTAATAAATCATTTTGTTATGAATGATAGTAGAATAAAACCGAAAATCGAAATATCGAAATTCGAAACAAAAAAGAAAATTAAAAGAATCGAAACTAGAAATACCGAAAATCGGAATAAAAAAGAAAAAAGAAACTATAAAAACATTAAAAAATAAATCTAATGAATTCTGTTGAAAGATTGAAGATGCTGAGTTGAGGATGTGTATTATTTGAACCGAGTCTAAATATTTTATAACCGCATTTTCCAGATTTTTGGATTTCTGCTGAAATGAATTATTGCAAAAACATTAATTAATATTATTGAGATGATTAAAGACGTTTTCCAGGAAGAGACACCCTACTCTTCTCTAACAAATTGCATAATTAGCTGTATTTGAACTAATTTCGGAATGTGTCCCGGTTAGTAACCGGACTTTTCTGTCGCACTATTGGTGGTAACAGCTGCTGATTAACAATCGACAACAACTTTTCCCCGATTGGCAATCCAGCTTCCACTGAAGTTCTTGCTGGCAAGCGGGTTTGACTATTTCATCCTAGCTGTAATGCCCAGGTTAACAACCAGGCTTGACTAACTCATCCCTTAGTGTAATTGCTGCCGGTTGGCAACTGACAGCAACTTGTGCAATTCTTGCCAGCTCAATGGTAGGCTCCTTACTTCGTTCATTGGTATGATTTGGGTTCCAAATCTTTGATAATCCTTATTGATAACGAGTTCCCTCCTCACTTCGTTCGTCGGGATGACTAGTTACAGGATAAGACACATCCTACTCCTTGTACCATTGCGAATTGCGACCTTTTCTCCTATAACCTTTTTGCCTGCCGTATCTTTAGCGGAGGCAGGAGCCTCAACCTTCTTCCCTTGCGACCCTGTGACAATTGCGACAATTGCGACCTCTTCTTTCTTAGCCATAGCATCAGCCTTAGCCTTCTTT
>CAZRHW010000282.1:0-4641 GCA_964599785.1 uncultured Bacteroides sp.
CATCATATTTACGCCGGGCGGGGAACAGCATTTCCTTTATGCACTCTTATCAGAATTGGCAGGTAAAAATGCCTCTGCCCTACCGGGAAAATTTACGGGACAGTTTAGTATAAAAGATAAACAAAAATCACTCAATCTCTGCGGAGTCAGTGCCTCTGAGACAGACCGGGCCGCCGGCTGTCTTGATCGTTCAGCAAACCTCCTGATCATCGCTGGAGATGGAATTCTTCGCAGTTCATCAGGCAAAGAAAACCTTCATATCCTTGAAAATATTCATGCTGTTAAGAGCATAAAACAAAAATGTGATCTCCTGATCCTGGGATATGAAGGCAGTCTTTATGGAGGTGTATTTGCCGGTATTCATCCTGATTTGTTACCCGGGTTTGAACATATTGACAATCATAAGCATCTGGAAAAGTGGAATCATAACTGGCAGACCCGTCTCAGTACAATCCCGGGATTAACCACCGGTGAAATGCTCGGTAATATAAGGGAAGACGGGATTACAGCCTTGCTTATTGCAGGAAATATTCCGGTTTCTCCGGAACTTGTAAATCTTAAATTCCTTGTGCAATTCAATATGTTCCGGACCGGATTGTCAGCATTTGCCAATGTGATCTTTCCTGTCAGCAGTTTTCTTGAAAGTGAGGGTCATACAATAACAATGGATGGAAAGCTTAAAAAGGTCAGAAAAGCTGTTTCAGCTCCGGAAGGAATCAGGCCCATTTCATGGATCATCTCGAGGATAGCCGAAGCAATGCCTGAAAAAGGATTCTCAAAATACAAATCAAAAGATATTCTGAACGAACTGCAATCATTTACATGTATTCCGTCCTCAGGTAACAAAAAGAAAAATACCAGTTTCATACCTGTCAAACCAAAACCAGGAAAGGCAGACAAAAATTTTCCTGTAAGAATGATCCTTGATCATAATCATTTCAGGTACAGGGGAAATGATCTCTCCACCCTCATCCCGGAATTGAAAACCGTTATTGATGAAAATGTACTGGGATTATCGCATCAGCTTATGGACCTGTTGAAGTTGCAGGATGGAGATACGGTAAAGATTACAACAGAATATGGTGAATCTCAAAGCATCATCAAAGCTTCACGGGCATTGACCGGGAATACAGCCCGCCTGTTTCCCGATGGTATGGATGTTTTGCAATTAACAGGCACGATCAATCCGGACCGAACCATGATATACGCCAGAATAGAAAAAATCTGATATGACGCAAATTCTCGACAATATTGAAATAGCGCCCAACGTCCATGCCTGCACTGTGATTGCCAGGGAAATAGCCAATAAAGTAGAGCCCGGGCAATTCATCATCATCATCGCCGATGAGTACAGCGAAAGGACCCCAATCACTGTTGCCGACTGGGATTCTAAAGAAGGAACGCTGACATTCATCTTTCTGGATATTGGTTCCAGCACGCAAAAGCTTGCAGAATTAAAACCTGGAGATGAGATCTACTCCTTAACAGGACCCCTCGGGCACGCTTTTGAGACCGGGAATATCGGCACCGTTGGCCTTGTGGGAGGATGTTACGGTATCGGAAGCATCTATCCGGCTGCCCGGGCCCTGAAAAAGAAAGGTAATAAGGTCATTTGTTATTCAGAAGCAAGAAGCAAGTTTCTTCTCTACTGGAATGAAAAACTTGAGGAGGTCTCGGATGAAGTCAGGTATGCCACTGCAGACGGGTCACTTGGTTATAAAGGACATGGGGCCGACCTGCTGGAGTCGGATCTGAAATCCGGAATGAAATTTGACCTGATCATCGCTGTCGGTTGTACCTTTATGATGTATCATATATCCCGGATCACACAACCTTATGAGGTCAGAACCATTGTCAGCATGAATCCGATTATGATCGATGGGACGGGTATGTGCGGTGCATGCAGGATAGAAGTGGAAGGAACAACAAAATTTGCCTGCGTCGATGGTCCGCATTTCGATGGCCATAAAGTCAACTGGGACCTTGTTCTGGCCAGAAGAAAGGCATACCTGGAAGAAGAAATTGTTTCAAAGGAAAGACATCACTATGGCCAAAGTTAGTCCAACTAAAACACCCATGCGGGAGCAGCCACCCGGAGAAAGGATCCGTAATTACGAAGAGGTTCCGTTCGGCTATTCACCAGATGAAGCTGTCCTCGAAGCCAGGAGATGCCTGATGTGCAAAAATCCAAAATGTATCAACGGGTGTCCGGTTGAAATTGATATTCCCGGTTTTATACAATGCATCGCAGATAAAAAATTCAGGGAAGGCATCAACCTTATCAAAGAAAAAAATATTCTTCCGGCCATATGCGGACGTGTCTGTCCGCAGGAAGAACAATGCGAACAGGAATGCATCCTGGGTGTTAAAAATGAACCGGTCGCTATCGGGCGGCTGGAGAGGTTCCTTGCCGACTGGGAAGCAGAACAGGGAGAAATTGAACTGCCGCCAAAGCCAAAATCTACCGGCAGAAGGATCGCCATCGTGGGAGCAGGACCGGCAGGCATCACCGCAGCAGCCGACCTGGTTCGTTTTGGCCATGCAGTAGATATGTTTGAAGCCCTTCATCAACCCGGAGGAGTCCTGGTTTATGGCATACCGGAATTCAGGCTTCCCAAAGAAATCGTTTTCAGGGAAATCAATTACCTGGAAAAACTTGGCGTAAGTTTGTATAAAAATTCTGTCATCGGGAAAATTAGAAGTATCGATGAGCTCCTCAAAGATTATGATGCTGTTTTTCTTGGTACAGGCGCCGGCCTGCCATGGTTCCTGAATGTTCCCGGGGAAAACCTGAATGGCATCTATTCGGCTAATGAATACCTTACCCGGGCTAACCTGATGAAAGCCTATCTGTTTCCGGTATATAAGACTCCTATTGTAAAAGGTAAACGGGTCGCTACCGTAGGTGGAGGTAATGTTGCCATGGATTGTGCACGGACAGCCCTGCGCCTGGGAGCTGAAAAATCAATCATCATTTACAGAAGATCACGGGACGAGATGCCGGCAAGGAACGAGGAAATTCATCACGCCGAAGAAGAAGGGGTGATCTTCCAGTTATTGTCGAATCCTGCAGCATTTCACGGAGGAGAAAATAACTGGGTGAAAGAAGCTGAATGTATCCGGATGAAACTGGGTGAACCTGATGAATCGGGCCGTCGCAGACCTGTCCCCATACCCGGTGCAAATTTCAGGATGCCGATCGATGTAGCTGTCATTGCCATCGGAAACAGCCCGAATCCTCTGATACCATCCACCACACCGGATATTGAGACAGGAAGAGGAGGCAATATCATTACAGATCCGGAAACCGGGCAGACATCAAAACCGGGTGTTTTTGCCGGCGGTGATGTGGCAACAGGAGCTGCCACCGTGATCCTGGCAATGGGGGCCGGCAAAGTGGCAGCCAGAGGGATCCATCAGTATGTTATGGGAAAGAAATAGTATTGAAACACTCAGAACTCTCCTTAGCCTATTGATTAATGAATAGTGATTAACCCTGCCTTGCCGGCAGGCAGGGATTTAAGATTTTAGAAGTAATATTAATTCTTAAATCAAAAATCGTTAATCTTCAATCGAATTTCTATAAATAGATATCGATCTCATGTTAACCTACCATTCCAGACTGTCCTCCAACCGGATATCATTGATATCTTCCTTGCTTAATCCATGCCACCTGCAACCCTTCTTCGAACAGATATAAAAATCAAAGAGTCTTTTTTTGGCACTCACCATAATCCTTGCAATCTCACTGCCACATTCCTGGCATTTTTCTTCTTCCAATATCAATGTTTTATCACAATGAAAACACCTGATATCACCTATAAATTCATTCTCCGGAAGGAAGATCGTGGATTTTGATGTGAATACATTTAAATAAGGACTGAGCATCAGGAATCCTGATTTACCATTCCTTTTTACTTTCAATTTGATCGTACCCTTCTCAATCAGCGATTTTCTGCAATGAGGACAATAAGTATGCAAAAAAGTACCTGTTCTGACAACCTCAACTTTTTCATCTTCTGCATTCTGAGGCTTCAGATCCTTCCACTCACCTGTCATATCCTCATCATATGGCCGTTCAAGATACCCGGCATCAATATAAAGTTTCTTCAGGGCAAATGAAAAATCAACGAATTTAACAAAGTGATTTTGACACCCTATGCGTGAACAGATGCTTACATTACCTCCTAATTCAAGGTCGAAAGGAATCATCGGAGCATTGCATGATTCACACTCTGTCCGGGATGTTATCTCTGAATTACAATGCGGACAGAATAATCTGACAAGTTCATTTTCAGGTGCTTCAATATCAGATACATAGTTAAAACTTTCATACACGGAACTCAGATTAATGATCCCTTTATTCTCACCTATCGTCACGCCAAGTTGAATACTGGGACAGTTATCAACAAGTTTCTTCTCATTCATCAGTGAGTGCCCGCATACAGGACATTTGACTTTTAACGAGATCAGGTTGAACATGGTGATTCAGTTTTATTAATGATTGTCAGTAAATGTATGAATAATTATGGAGCTGGGAGCTGGGAGCTTGGAGTCTGGTGAATTGGTATATTGGTATATTGGTATATTGGTATATTGGTATATTGGTATATTGGTATATTGGTATATTGGTATATTGGT
>CAZRHW010000283.1:0-4637 GCA_964599785.1 uncultured Bacteroides sp.
TGCCATCGAAATAACCGATCTGAATAGCTGGTGCTCTGATGCTGCAAAATACAGTAATATTATAGCAACCGCCGACCAGTCGCAGGGATCCTGCTGGAGCGGTGCTGTTAATAAAAATGTATGGTTCAAATTCCGTGCAACAACAGTCAACGTTACCATCAGTGTAAAAACCGGCAGTGACGATGGGGAAATGCGTAACCAGCAGGTAGCTTTATGGACAGCCGGACCTGCTGAAGTCGGTTGTAATACACTCGTGGGATCAGGAACATTAACATTGATGTCAGGAGCACTGATTGTCGGAAACTGGTATTATATTTCTGTCGATGATGATTCCCAGAGCGGGACCTTTACGTTGTGTGTCGATGATGACCTGGTTTATCCGTTCCCGCCGGGAGCTGTCGAATTGACAGATATCAGTGACTGGTGCTCCCCGGATGCTGTCTATACAAATGCTGCACAGCCGAATGATGCCCTTGCCGGATCCTGCTGGCAGGGAACTCCTTATAAGAACAAATGGTTTAAATTCCAGGCAACAACATCAGAGATCAATATTCAGGTTAAGACCGGTGGTGTTTACGGATCAATGCAAAGACAGCAGGTTACCCTGTTTAACAGCACGGGAACGCAGGTCAGCTGTGCGACATATGTCGCCAATCAGGGTACTATCATCATGCAATCCGACACGCTCACATCCGGGAAATGGTACTGGTTTGCCGTTGATGACAACCTGGTAAGCGGTTCATTCAGCCTGTGTATTGATGATGAAGTTGATTATGATTATAAAGCAAAAGCAATTAATCTGACTGATCTCAATAACTGGTGTTCCGGGGATGCTCTATATACCAACCTTTTTGCCACCAACGATGAAAACCCGGGATCCTGCTGGACAGGTGGAACGAATAAAAATGTCTGGTTCAGATTCACGGCAAATACCCCGTTCATTAAAGTCAGTGTAAAAACCGGTGGTGTTTACGGGAATATGCAGCGTCAGCAGGTTGCTGTTTGGAATGCAGCAGGTTCTGAGGTTGCATGTGCAAAATATGTTACCAATCAGGGTACGATTTCTCTCCAGACAGATACACTGACAACCGGACATACCTATTATATATCTGTAGATGACGATCTGATCCCCGGCAGCTTCTCTCTTTGTGTTGATGATAATATTAATTATGATTATAAAGCCGGGGCTGTTCTGCTGACCAACTTAGATAACTGGTGCTCTGCTGATGCTTTATATGATAACCTTTTTGCCACCGATGATGAGGATACAGGATCATGCTGGTCAGGTACAGTGAATAAAAATGTATGGTTTAAGTTTCAGGCAACTGCCAGTTTCATCAAAGTTCAGGTTAAAACAGGAAGTGTTTATGGGAACATGCAGCGCCAGCAGGTTTCCTTGTGGAATGAAGCAGGTGATGAAGTAGCCTGTGCAAGATGGGTCACCAATCAGGGTACAATTTCTCTCCAGACTGATACGCTGACTATCGGGCACATGTATTATATATCTGTTGATGACGACCTAACATCGGGCAGTTTCTCCCTGTGTGTTGATAAGAACATAACTTATGATTACAAAGCCGGAGCTATATTACTGACCAACCTTAATAACTGGTGCTCTGCGGATGCTTTATATGATAACCTGTTTGCAACCGATGACGGGAATATGGGATCCTGCTGGTCAGGTGCGGTAAATAAAAATGTATGGTTCAAGTTCCAGGCGACTACCAGTTTCATCAAAGTGCGTGTAAAGACAGGAAGTGTTTATGGAAACATGCAGCGACAGCAGGTTTCCTTATGGAATGAAACGGGTGATGAAGTAGGCTGTGCAAGGTGGGTAACCAATCAGGGTACGATTTCTTTCCAGACCGATACGCTGACCATTGGTCATATGTACTATATATCTGTTGATGATGACCTGACCCCCGGAAGTTTCTCCCTTTGTGTGGATGAAAATATTGATTATGATTATAAAGCCGGGGCCGTTTTGCTGACCAATCTTAATAACTGGTGTTCGGCCGATGCTGTTTATGACAACACCTTTGCCACCGATGATGGTGACATAGGATCCTGCTGGACGGTAGTTACAGGAAATAAGAATGTCTGGTTTAAATTCCAGGCTCAGAATAAATTTATTAAAGTCCGGGTTAAAACAGGAAGCGTTTATGGTAGCATGCAGCGGCAGCAGGTGGCCCTCTGGAATGGTGCAGGCGATGAAGTAGCCTGTGCCCGCTGGGTGACCAACCAGGGAACTGTTACGATGCAGGCCGATTCGCTAACAACAGGGAATTGGTACTATATATCTGTTGATGATGATCTGACAAGCGGCAGTTTCTCAATTTGCCTTGATAAAACCCCGGATTACGATTACCTCGAAGGAGCAGTTGTATTAACCAATCTGAACAACTGGTGCTCCAGTGATGCCCAGTACTCCAATGCTATGGCAACGGATGACCGGGATATGGGGATATGCTGGTCAGGTACAGTAAACAAAAATGTTTGGTTCACTTTCACTGCAACGGGCAATTCGATACGGGTCAGGGTTAGAACAGGAACGGTTTATGGATCGATGCAGCGACAACAACTTGCCCTGTGGAATGCCGCAGGAGATGAAGTTGCATGTGCACGGTGGATAACCAGCCAGGGTACAGTTACGCTTCAGATCGATACCTTAACGACGGGTCACCAATATTGGATATCAGTTGATGATGATAACGTCAGTGGAACTTTTTCATTATGTATAGATAAAAACCTGGATTATGATTTTAAAGCAGGAGCTGTTATACTGACCAACCTGAATAACTGGTGTTCGAGCGATGCCCAGTATAGTAACCTGACTGCCACAGCAGATCAGGATGTAGGTTCCTGCTGGGGCGGGGCAGTCAATAAGAATGTCTGGTTCGGGTTCCAGGCAATCAAGCCTCACTTTGAGGCTAAGATCAGAACCGGAAGTGTTTACGGGACAATGCAAAGGCAACAGGCTGCCATCTGGAACGCTTCAGGAATACAACTGGCATGTGGGGCTCTTGGAGCAGCTACAGGTGACCTTACTGTAAGTATAGATACACTTACCATTGGACACTGGTATTGGGTATCGGTTGATGATAACCAGACATCCGGATCATTTACACTATGTGTGAAGGGAGACCCGCTTTATGTTGATGCAACCGGAACGGATATTACCTGTTTTGGATATAATAATGGAACTGCTATGGCTAATGCAGGAGGTGGGACAGGGCCCGGAACATACACCTATCTATGGACAGGTCCGGGTTCATTCAGTTCTACAAGCCAGGCTATTACAAACCTTATTCCGGGATTATATACGATTCTTGTCAGGGATGCCGATCTGAAAACAGCAACGGATACGATTACAATTCATCAACCGACAGCTCTCTCTGTTTCTACGGATCTGATAACCCACACTTCCTGTCCCGATTCTCTGGATGGTTCTATAGAGATCACTCCTTCAGGAGGAACCCTTCCATATACTTACCTCTGGAGCGGACCAGGTTCTTTCAGCTCAACAGATGAAGATATTTATAATATTATTAATGGTTCATATTCACTTTTACTTACAGATAATAATGGTTGTACATATAACTATAATGCTACGGTAAATGCTTTGGATGTAACACCCCCATCTGCCGTTTGTCAGAATATTACAGTTCAGTTGAATGCCTCCGGAACAGCCTCAATCACAGGGGCTGATGTGGATGGTGGCAGTACAGATAATTGCGGTATCGATACCATAACCGTGAGTCCGAATACTTTCACATGTGCCAATCTGGGGCTGAATCCTGTTACACTTACTGTTAAAGATAATGGCGGCCTTACCAATACATGTGCGGCAATTGTGACAGTTCAGGACACCATTTCACCTGTTGCAGTCTGCAAGGATATTACTGTGCAATTGAATGCCCTTGGTACTGTAACCATTGCAGGTGCAGATGTTGACGGAGGCAGTACGGACAATTGCAACATTGTATCCAGGCTTCTTGATAAGAGTACGTTTGACTGTCTGGATATTGGAGACAATACTGTCACATTAACTGTGATTGATGGAAGTGGCAACAGCAGTAGTTGTACAGCTACAGTAACTGTTGAAGATAACATCGCCCCAACAGCTGTTTGTCAGGATATAACTGTTCAGTTAAATGCTGCTGGAACAGCAACCATAACAGCAGGAGACATTAATAATGGAAGTAATGATAATTGTAGTATTGCAACTCTTGATATTGATATCAGTTCATTTACCTGCCCAGATGTTGGAAATAATATAGTAACCCTGACAGTTACGGATGGCAGTGGTAATTTCAGCACCTGCCCATCAACAGTCACAGTAGAAGATAATATAGCCCCCACGGCTGTTTGCCAGGATATCATCGTAGTATTGGATGCCACGGGCAATGCGACGATTGACAGCAGTGATGTTGACAATGGCAGCAGTGATGCCTGCGGTATAGCCACGATGACGCTCAGCCAGGATGCCTTTACCTGTTCGGATGTAGGAATCGTTCCTGTAACGCTGATCGTAACCGATGAGAACGGCAACAGTGCCAACTGCATATCAAATGTAACCGTCCAGGATAACACCTCCCCGGTAGCTTCTTGTCAGGATATCATCGTAGTATTGGATG
>CAZRHW010000284.1:0-4615 GCA_964599785.1 uncultured Bacteroides sp.
GTACGGTGGTGTGAGAGGACAGTGAGTGAAATAATCACTCACTTCCTACTCGATCCTGGTTCCCGGTGTGTGCGAGCCAGGGTGTGAGATTAAACTACAACATCCCCTGCTCCTCCAGCCATTTCCTGACTTTCTCGTGTGTATTATTGTATTTCGTTTCTAATTCGTGGTAAATCTCCTGGTATTCAGGTTCATTTCTTATGCTTTCAAGAAGTGGATCAGTCTTGAAAAACCAAAACATACTAAGATATTCTGAGTCACCAATTTTATCATTATATATGTGAAGATTCTTATATGCATTTTGCTTATCTCCCATGATTGCAAGAACACATGCGAGATCATAATATGCAGTAGAATATTGTGCATATGATGTGTTTAGTTTAATAGATTCTTCACAATATTTCTTTTGCAATTCAAAATATTCTTCAGCTTTTTCAGGCTGACCTGCAACCAGGTAAGCGAATCCGACACGCTGCATCTGATTAAACATTACTGAAGCCTCTAGTGTATCCAATCCTGAAATATACTTTTTATACCATTCAGCAGCTGTTTCTTTTTGACCCAGTATATAATAAATAGTTGCCATACCTCTACCATAATCATTACCCGGATTCAATGCATGCATTCTTTTATAATGTTGGAGAGTTACTGAATATTTCTCATTAAACCTTGCTATGTTGGCTACCGCCCCATAGTATCTCAGTGAATCGTCATCCAATTTTAGTCTTTCTTTATAATATTCTATTGATTTATCGTAAAACCCTAAACAACCATAATTAAAGGCAATATTATTCAATAAGAAAAGTCTTTCTTTTGGATCATGGTTCAGCTTTAAAGCCTTTGTATAGTTCTTTATTGTATTAATCGGATCCCGCAAAGAGGTATATAAATTAGCCAGTCCATCATATGCCTGCCAGTAATTTGGATTTATATCCAATGTTTTCTCATACTCTTTTATTGCTTTATCATAATCAGCTTTTTCCGTGTAATAATCACCCCTGAGAGAATAGGCTTCTGCAAGATTATTATCGAATGAAAGAGCTTTATTTGCAAGAAAAAGTACAGAATCTATAAAATTCTCTGAGAAATATTCATCACCATAATTCATAGCCCAGTAAACCTTTGCTAAGCCCACATATGCCTGTGCATATTCAGGATCATATTCCAGGGCCTGGTGATATAAATCTTCAGCTCTGTTCAGGGCATCGCTATTTGGTCTGCTTAACCTTGCGAAACCGTATCTGGGTCTATTTGAATATTCGTCATTACCTCTCAGATAAGCATAATATGCATCAAGATTCTCTGTAGGGGTTTTATCAATCAGCTGTTGTTCTTCAGGAGAGATTACGGTTTTCAATTCAGCAGCTATGTTCTCTGCGATCTGTTTTTGAATTTTAACAATGTCTTCAGGTCTTTTTATTCCCTGTTCATAGCTATGCCCCCACAAATGGTCCTCCTTGCCTTTAGCTAAGATTAATTGCACTCTTAGATATAAACTTTCACCGATCTTTTGAACACTTCCCTCAACTATATAATTCACATCAAGCTCTCTTGCTTTTTCAGAAAGTGATTTATCAAAAACATCCCTGTATTGTTCAACAGAAGTTCTCCCCGGAACTCTAAATTCTTTAATTGTTTGCAGATTGATAAGTAATTCCTCCATCAGACCGTTAGCGAATGAAGTTGTTTCTGTATTTTTTTCAGGACTGTCATCAATAAATGGTAATACAGCGATTGATTTTTCAAGCTCCCTATTTTGATTTCCCCCACCAATGATGTTGAACACAAATAAAGCCACCATAACAATAGCAACAACCAGTATAAGACCTAAAAGTAATAAAATCAGTCTTTCCTTTGGTTTCTGATTATTTCCAGTAGCAACATAAGAGACTTTTGTTTCATCTTTAACTTCTTCGGTCTTATGTTTACTAATACTTCGTGCATCCTTATATTTAAGATACCATTTGATGATAATATCAAGGTTATTGAGAACTGGCTTCACCTGTTCAGGGTCAAACTCTTTAGGATGAGCACCGAATGTTGAGAGACTGTTAAGGCTCTGCATCGAAGCAATTATATTGGAGGGTACCTTTTCTTCCCTGTTCAACTTATCAATAATACCTTTGAGTGGTTCAGTCTTACGCGGTCTTTTTAATTCAGATTCACAAAGGTCGGTTACGATAACTTCAAGGCATCTTCTTGAATAAAGCATGACAACATTGGCATCCTCAGTCTTGATTAACTGTTCCAGTTCCTTTTCCAATTCAGGAAACCTGCCTTTTACGGAGGTGTATAAGGTCTCAAGTTCTTTTATTTCGACTGACCAGATCTGCATTGGAGCAGGAATTTTACAGACAGGTTTAATTATATAAAAATAGACTATATTGTTAAAAATTCAAACAGAATTGCTTCAAGCGTGATTCCAGAATCACCCCTCAAGAATCCTTATCAGATCATTATTTAAATAAAGAACTTCTTTTCCATCCTGCCTGGGGCTTAAAATTCCCAGTTTTGTCAATTCCTGCATATACCTGGTAAGGGTTGTCCTGCTTGTGCGTTTCAGTATGATACCCAGAATGGCCGGTTTTATATAGGGTTGATTGAAGAGTGCTTCGTTGACCTCCTTTGTATACCATTTAAGGTTTTCTTTACCATACTCGAGCGTTGATGCCATTTGTAAAATAATTTCATCAATAAGCCTGTTGGTTAATGCAGCTGTATGTTGTACAGCTTTCATCATGAAAAGTAACCAGTGCTTCCAATCTCCCCTTTGCGTTACAGCACCAAGCCTGAAATAATAATCACCTTTATTTTCGATAATATATTTACTGAGATAAAGTATGGGTTGGGATAACAATCCCTGACTAACAAGGTATAAAAGATTGATAATCCGTCCTGTACGGCCGTTACCATCTGAAAATGGGTGAATTGCTTCGAATTGATAGTGTGTAATTGCCATTTTTAGTAAGGGATCCTGTTTAAAGTAAGCATCATCAGAGAAACAAGCAATAAGATTATCCATATATGACTCGAGTACTCCTTTCCCCTGCGGAGGTGTATAAATGATCTCTCCAGGGCGTATTTCACTATTTCCCCGCCGGATTACCACCTGTGATTGAGGAGATCTTAAACCCTGAGAGGTGTTTTTAATTTTCTGGTATACCCGGATAATCGTCCCTAACGTTATTCTACCTTTTTCCTTAATAAGATTATATCCGGTCCATAAGGCTTCCCTGTATCGTAACACTTCTTTTATGTTTGATGTTGCACTCTCCTCTCTTACTGAATCTGAGATAGCTTTATACAACTCATCTTCAGTTGTAAATATATTTTCTATTTCAGATGAACTTCTTGCTTCCTGCAAAGTGATAGTATTGATGAGCATAGACGGATTAGGTAACCGTAGCAGGTTTTTATTCAATTCTGCCAGGTTTCTGGATGCGTAACCCCATTGTAGCAGAACTTCTTTATCAATAATATCTGTATGCGGTGGTAATAGGGGTAATTGATTATAAGGTTTGTTTCTGTCAAACATTTCCATCATGTTCATTTTTTCTAAAAATATGGACATAATGCAAATATATGTCCAATTTTTCAAAAAATCCTATTTCATGTCCACATTTTTTTAATTTTCTGAACATAAGTGAATGATATGTTTATTTTTTTGTAATATCTTCTGGTTGCTAATAGTACCTTAATTTACTCACCGGGTGACTCGAAGTCATCCACTGAGTTTTTAATACTTTCTCTGTTTCCTGTATTTCATCCCTTCTTTGCAAATTTTCCCGAATGTCTTCTCTTTTTTTCTTTTTTCTGCGATGCTTGTCTGAAAACGGGCTTTTTCCCTTTCCATTTTTAAATAGTTGTCGTATGATGCCTTACTAATAAAGCCATCTTTAACAGCCTTCATGACGGCACAGCCTTTTTCGCTGGTATGTGTACAGTCCGAAAATCTGCAATTGACAGAGTACCGGATAATGGCATCAAATGTAGTTTCCAGTCCATCGGCAGCATCCGTTATTCCTACCTCTCTCATTCCCGGATTATCTATTAAAATGCCTCCTTTCTCAAGTACAATTAATTCCCGGTGATCGGTCGTATGTTTCCCTTTTTTTGTACTTGTACTGAGAACTCCCGTTTTCAAGATCTCCCGACCCGATATATTGTTTATTAATGTTGATTTGCCTACACCCGAAGAACCCAGACAACAGTATGTTTTACCTTTTATCAAACCGGATTCAAACTTTTCATATCCGCTTCCGGTCTGATTACTTATGGGGATCACTTCCACGTTCTTAATCCTTGCTTTTAATCCGGCAAGCAGATTATTAAGTTCAGTTTCTGTAACGAGATCTGTTTTACTTAAAACAATGATGGGTTCAATACCGGCTGAATAACAGATTGTTAGATATCTCTCAAGCCTGTTAACGTTGAAATCCCTGTCGGCTGACTGTACAATAAATGCATAATCGATGTTTGCTGCAATGACCTGTTTTTCACCTATTTTACCTATGGCCTGCCTTTCCAGTACAGATTTCCTTGGTAGAATCTCATGTATAATCGCAAGATCTGATTCATAAACCTTTACAGCAACCCAGTCACCAACGGCCGGATA
>CAZRHW010000285.1:0-4607 GCA_964599785.1 uncultured Bacteroides sp.
CTGTTCACCCTGTGAAATAATTTTGCTTGCAAAATTGCTTCGCATTTCACAGGGTAGGAGCATATTTCACTATGGTTGTCGGTTTTTCAGTGCCTGTAGATCACAGGCTATTTAAGAACCGGCATTGAAAGTACGGTTCCATATTGACTGACGGGTATTCTTTCTTTAAGAATGGTTTTCCCCCCATCCTGTATCTCTACTTCGGCAATATCAGGAATCCTGTAGTAAATCCTGTTAAGATTATTATTCAATTCTATTGACACATATTCATCAAGCAATTTAGTTTTATCACCTTTCTTGATTAAAAGGTTCACAACAGTACCTGAAGTAAAATTTTCAGATCTGATCCCATTCAGTGAAGAATATTCGAAAAGCTCAATGTTTTCATAGACCTCGTCTGTTTTTGGGATATAATAGAATTGAATGGTATGGGGAATTTGGATTGTCTTGCCAATAAACAGTGATAAATATTCCTTTTCAAGTTCGTCCAGCCTGTTCACACCAAATTCCAGTGCAGGACCGGTAGGATAGAAATCATACTGTCCTGCCAATAATTTAAATCTTCTTTTCCTGGTTTTGATAATAAAATTGGCAGCTTCTTCGGCTTTTTCATCAATAGTTTTGCTAAGAAGTTCATTTTTCAATACCGGAACACGAATAAATGAAGTATCCGTTAAAATTGTCTTATATAATGTGTCAGAGGATAATTCAATATTTCTTTTAACAGAAAGATCTGTAAATAAAACACCTGGCTCATGGTACCGTTGATCTTCAATTTTTGAACTTACCCCTGGCGCAGACAGATTACTTAAATCCATCAGAAGACCTTCTTTTGATAATTGAAGGATCCGGTCATAATTAAAAGAACGCTTCTCAGCATAGACTATAAAATATTCCTCCGGATCAGCCTCTGATATGGATTCTATCGTAACTTTCGTGAGATTCCATTCCGTTTTATTCTCATGTGGCACATCAGTTATACCGAGGTATTTTTCCGCATATCTGTAATAAGGTCCCCGGTAAGTTTTTACCTCCAGAACATCAGCGGAAATTTTCAACACCGTCTGTGGGAGAGCATAGACAACGCCGGCTGGTGTTTCCGAAGTGGCTTCTGAAATATGAACTGTTCTGACCGTATTTGTTATTGAACCACAACCAGCAATCAATATTGCGATGAAGATTATAATAATTGACGATCGTCTCATATATCCATCCTTTTTGTTATCAGTATTCCTGCTTTATATCATGAGAGTGATGTAAAATCCGGTATGCCTGTCCGATATTCTCAATGATATCAGTCGCTATAACTGATTCCTGCGATTCTTTTTCAGTAGCCAGGTCCCCGGCGAGACCATGCAGATATACTCCGAGCAGGGCTGCTTTTTCCGGATGATATCCCTGGCCCAGCAAAGATAAGATTATTCCGGTTAATACATCTCCACTTCCGGCAGTTGCCATACCGGTATTACCTGTTGAATTAAAATAACATGAACCATCCGGAAAAGAAATTGATGTATAAGCCCCTTTCAGAACAATAATCAGCTTGTATTTCCTGGCAAATTCACACTGTAACTTATTCCTCTCATAACCGGAACCTGTCTCCCCTGCCAGCCTTTCAAACTCTTTCGGATGAGGAGTAAGGATCGTTCCAGGAGGAAGATTATTCAGCCAATTTGTATTAGCAGATAAGATGTTTAATCCGTCAGCATCAATAACCATGGGAATATTAGTATTTTGTACAAGATTATTAAAAGCCCTCTGCGTATTCATTTTACAACCCAACCCTGGCCCTATCCCAATTGCTTTATATTCAGGTGATACGGTTACTCCTGTAAAGATGATATCTGATTCATCAATACTAATAAGAGCCTCAGGAAGAGCTGTTTGCACGATCTGGTATCCCAGCCTTGGTAAATGAATGGTGACCAATCCGGATCCTGTTCGCAGACATGCCTTTCCTGCTAAAACAGCTGCTCCCATCATCCCATAACAGCCTGCAACAAGTAAAACATTTCCGTAGGTTCCCTTATGGGAAAATTTTTTCCGGAATTGTATCATTTTTGAAATATCCGGCTGCTGTATATATTCAAAAGGAGTTTGTTGCTGTTCAATCGCCTCCGGATGAAGCCCGATGGGCAACACTGTCCACTTTCCTGTATACTGTTCATTTTCAGGGAAAAAGAATGACAATAGAGGAAACTGAAGTGTGAGTGTATAATTTGCTTTAATAATACTTTCGGATTGATTCCCTGTATTGTCCTCCCCGAAAAGCCCGGAGGGTATATCAATCGCAATCCTGATGTTCGGTAGTTCATTTATAAAACGGATCATCTTTGCAGCAAATCCCTCTGCAGGCCGGTTAAGTCCGGAACCGAAAATTGCATCCAGGATTATGTCACTCCGTTCCGGTAGAGGCATCTCATCATTCTCATAAAGATCGATTACCTCAATACTATTAATAGTAGTAAGCAGGTCGTAATTTTTTTTAGCATTCGGAGACAGCTTCTCAGAAATCCACACAACAATTACCCTGACCCTGTAAAACTTTCCAGCCAGCATCCGTGCTACCGCAAGACCATCTCCTCCGTTGTTGCCGGGACCTGAAAAAACTACAAATGTATGATGCTGATCATAATGTTTAATGATCCAATCCGTGATTTGTTGTGCAGCTCTTTCCATCAGGTCTATGGAAGCAATGGGTTCGTTTTCAATAGTATATTTATCGATTTCCCGAACCTGGGAGGAGGTAAAAATCTTCATGGAATGACGTTTTTTCTAAATAAAAATTGCCTTTATCATTATTTTCTAATCGCTTTGAGACTGTATTATAACTTTCCAAAAGAATAACAACTATTATTAAAGTTTATAAAGGCTTCTCACTGATTTTCGCAGATTGAACCGCAGATTTTGCAGATCAGCCTGAGAATAAAAATCAGCAATAACCTGTCTTATACATCCCATACCATACCATACCATACCATACCATACCCAACACTCACACCAACCTTCAACCTGCCTGCCCGTCTGGGACAGGTGGGCAACATACAACCTGAACCATGCACCCTGTACCTTTCACCCAACATCATGGATTAACCCTTGCTTGCACCTGCTTTGGCAAACAGGGATTGATTATCCACGCTATCTGCTCCATGCACCATGCTCTATACTCCATGCTCTATACTCCATGCACCATGCTCCATGCACCATGCTTTCTTTTACAAAATTAAGATAATATATTTCAATTCTTTATAACATTTATTTAATGCAAGGACGACTCAAAAAGATTTCTATATTTGAAACATCTTTAATACATTAACCAAAAAAGAACAAAATGTTAAAAGGACATCCCAAGGGACTTCTGGTTGCTTTTT
This sequence comes from uncultured Bacteroides sp., assembly GCA_964599785.1. Taxonomy (GTDB): domain Bacteria; phylum Bacteroidota; class Bacteroidia; order Bacteroidales; family SM23-62; genus LJUQ01. The sequence continues at coordinate 3,372 of CAZRHW010000285.1, forward strand.
TTGCCAATATGGGCGAACGATTTGGATATTATACCATGCTTGCAATTTTTGTGCTTTTCCTGCAGGCAAAATATGGTTTCGAGTATCGGATAGCTTCTCAATATTTTGGAATCTTCCTCGCATTTGTCTATTTCATGCCATTTTTTGGTGGCATTATTGCCGACAGATGGCTGGGATATGGTAAAACAATCAGCCTGGGGCTGGTTGTCATGTTCATCGGATATCTTCTCATTGCTATTCCCACTTCGATGGATGGCGGATTGCCATTGGTCATTACAGGATTGGCAGTGATATCTACCGGGACAGGATTTTTTAAAGGTAACCTGCAGGCACTGGTCGGGAATTTATATGATGATCCCCGGTATTCAGAAAAAAGAGACGTAGCCTTCAATATTTTCTATATGGGGATCAATATCGGTGCCATGTTTGCCCCAACTGCCGCACAGTCTGTTTATAACATTTTTCTAAAGAAAGCTGATCTGTTTTACAGAGCTGATATTCCTGCTTTAGCGCATAGATTCCTGGATGGAGACATCTCTGTTGCTGACAGGCTGCAAGGTTTTGCTTCAGCACAACCTGCATTTGCAACCTTGAATAACAACCTTGGGGAATTTTCAAGATACTATATTAACAACCTGGCCGAGTCATATCATTGGGCATTCGGCGTTGCCTGTCTTTCACTGATAGCTTCAATGCTCATTTTCTGGGGATTCAGGAAATATTACAAACATGCTGACATGACCGAAAAGCAGAAGGCCAAAGACGAAACGCTGAGGGATAAAATGGTTGTTCTTACACCCACACAGGTGCGGGAACGGATGATTGCCCTCTTCCTGGTATTCTTTGTGGCCATGTTCTTCTGGATGTCATTCCACCAGAATGGTGCAGCCATGACGGCGTTTGCAAGGGATTATACGGTGGATACTGTCGGCAAGTATACCAACATCTGGTTCGACCTTTTCGGATTGTTGCCCATCTTCCTTTCCCTCATCGGATTGATCTTTGTGATCCGCAAAAAGAGCACAGGCACCCAGAAACTGATCGGCGCACTGGCATTTGCCGGGTTTGCCATCCTTGCCTATCTTCGGATCAGCGGGTACTCGGATTCGAATGACTTTACCCCTCAGAAATTCCAGCATTTCAATCCTTTCTTCATTGTGGCGCTCACACCCCTTGTCGTAGGTTTCTTTACCTGGCTTGCTTCGCGGGACAGGGAACCTTCCGCCCCGAAGAAGA
>CAZRHW010000286.1:0-4606 GCA_964599785.1 uncultured Bacteroides sp.
TCCAAGAGGAAGTATAACTAATAATGTACTAACAGACCCTTGGAGCTCTTTAAGACCTCCAAGGGTTATAACGAAATTTTTTTTAACTTTCCTGTGAAAGAGAATACAGGAATGATGTTTACCGGAAGAGCAACTGTTTCGGCCAATGTTAATCTGCTCCGGTTCAGTAGAATGAACCTTGTAAGGTTATACATCCTGTTTATACTTTTACCGGCCATAAATTATGAGGGATTCGGGCAATCATTAAGAAAGCCTTTTATCATCAGTTATGACAAAAGTGTCTATTCAGCCGGGAACCAGAACTGGTCCATTGCGGAGGATCCCGGCGGCGTATTATACATAGGGAACAATCAGGGTTTGCTTGAATTCGACGGTTCCAACTGGTCACTTTACAAAATGCACGATCAGATCGTCCTTCGCTCCGTTGCCATTGGAAAGGACAGCCTGATCTATGTCGGATCATTTGAGGAATTCGGTTACTGGAAAAAAGACCCTGCCGGACTGCTTGAATATGTTTCTCTGAGCGATTCCCTCGATCCGGATTTTTTCCACAATGATGAGATCTGGAGAATCATCCCCCATAACGGCAACATATATTTCCAGTCCTTTGCATCTATCTTTAAATATGACGGGGAAAAAATCAGCATCATTAATCCGGGATTTGCCTTTGTGCTGTTATCCGAAGCCCACGGCCGGCTTTTTATACATGGTGTGGGAAGGGGATTGTATGAATTAAAGGATACCGCCCTGACTTTCATCCCGGGAAGCGGAATTTTTGCCGATGATGAAGTAAAGGTTGTCCTGCCCTTCGGTGATGACAAATATCTGATCGGGGCTTCTGCCGGCGGCATGTATATTTTCGACGGAAATTCATTCGAACACTGGGAGGTGCCTGTAAATGAATTAATCGGCAGGTCTGAAATCAATAATGGCATATCTTCAGGCACTCTCATCATTTTAGGGACAATCGTAAATGGCATTTTCATCCTGGATAAGAGCGGTGAACTGCTGATTAATCTGAATTCCTCCAATTATCTTCAAAACAATACTGTCCTGGCTCTGTTTATGGACCGCCGGGGCAACATCTGGGCCGGGCTCGACCGGGGTATCAATTATATTAAACTCGACAGTGAAATTGAATTTTATACCGATCCTACAGGCAAAAGCGGATCGGTATATGCTGCAGCACTTACGGATGAAACACTGTGGATAGGCACAAATCAGGGCTTGTTCAGGTACCGGTATGATCCCCGGCTGGGTTATTCAAATGCTGTCATGGTTGAGGGTTCGCAGGGACAGGTCTGGGATCTTTCTGAAATTAATGGTGACATTTTATGCGGACATACAAACGGAACCTACTCAATCAGAAATGAACGTCTGGTTGAAATCTCTGATATAAATGGCGGTTTGAGCCTGAGAAAAATTGTTATCAATGGTAATGAGGTACTGCTTCAGAGTACATACAGTGTATTCGTTGTTTACAGGCCGGGAGTAGAAGGATGGGAATTTTCCCATCTGATAAGTGGATTTATTGAACCTGTCCAACATTTCGAGGTCGACCATCTGGGCTACATCTGGGCCGCCCATTCACGGAGAGGATTGTTCAGAATAAAGTTTAATCAAAGTTTCGATGCTGTTCAGGATATAAAATATTATGATAAAAATCAAGGGCTTCCTACCGACAGGAACCTCTCCGTTTCAAAAATAGAAAACAGGATCATCATCACTACAGGATACGATTTTTATACCTATGATGACCTCCGTGATACAATCATTCCTTTTGAGCTGTTAAATCAAAAGACCGGTGAATTCAGAAAATCAACCAGGGTGATCCCGGCAGGCCATAATAAATACTGGTTTGTCATGGAGAACCAGGCAGCTCTGTTCAGGATTGAAAATGAACAGATTGAAAAGATTTTCTCCTATGATTTTCTCAGGACAGGAACATATCTGGGATTCAATTCTGCCGGAGCGATCACTTTAAAGGACAGCCTTTACCTGTTCTGCCTGGATAATGGTTTTGCCCTGATGAATGAAGCTGACATCAGTTTTCATAAAGATTCCGTGAATGTAACATTCCGAAAAATAGGGATTGTAACCCGCGCTGGTAAAAGAAAGTACCTTCCACTACAACCCGGAAACCTGAAGATTGAACTGCCCCATTCATTCAGATCGCTTGAATTTACTTTTTCTTCGACTGATAACTCCGGGTTTTTTGAATTTTCAACCAGGCTGGAAGGGCTTGACGATCAATGGAATCCCTGGAGCCCCGGATCTGTTGCCTCATATTCACGACTGCCTGCAGGCCATTATAATTTTATGGTTAAAACCAAAAGCATCAGGGGAGATGAAAGCGAGATCTTATCCTATCCGTTCAGGATCAGGTATCCGTGGTACTTTTCAATCACTGCCCGGATCCTTTATGGAATCCTTCTTATCACCATTATAATTATACTGAGGATGGTCTTTGTAAGGAGACTTGCGAAGCACAAATTAATACTTGAGAAGGAAGAAGCCGAAAAAAGAAGAAAAGAGCAACTACTTGCTGAACAGGAAGTTATCCAACTGAGGAACGAAAGGCTCCAGGCTGAGGTAGCACATAAAAATATTCAGCTTGCTGACTATACAATGAATATGATCAAAAAGAATGAACTGCTTATCAGGCTGAAAAATGAGATACAACGACAGGAAAATGAGATGAAAGATCTTTACCCGGTACATTATCACGATAAATTAGTTAAACTTATCGACCGGAATATCACATCCGAGGATGACTGGAAAACCTTTGAAAACCATTTCGACCAGGCACATGAGACCTTCTTTAAAAGACTGAAAGAGGAATATCCTACACTCACACCAAGCGATCTTAAACTGTGCGCATATCTCCGCCTGAACCTTGCTTCAAAAGAAATTGCTCCCCTTCTTAACATCAGCCTCCGTGGCGTGGAAGTCAGAAGATACAGGTTAAGAAAAAGACTGAATATGAATACTGAAGAAAACCTGATAGAATTTCTTCTGACATATTAACTAGTTAACCTGTAGTAGTAATGTAGTAGTGCCTTTTTCGTTATTTTCTGCCATGAAGTATTCTAGTGAAGGTAAAAATATTGACTTTACTGAATCAATACCGTAAATTTGTAATTAAACACATCTTTTCCGGTCAATCCCTTTTTAAAATGAAATTCAATACTTTTTATCTGTTTTTTGCTTTCCTGATCATTACTCCTGGTTGTAATCCGTCACAAGGTGGTTCTTCTTCAAACCTTACCCGGGATGAATTTATAAATGATTTAAAGCATCGTACGTTCAATTATTTCTGGGAACTGGTGGACAAGCCCACCTGGCAAACTCCCGACCGTTACCCCCAAAAAGCATTTACCAGTATTGCTGCCACCGGTTTTGGACTGGCATCTTATATTACCGGAATAGAAAACAACTATATAACCCGGAAGGAGGGTGCTGTCAGGGTACACAATACTCTGGAATGGTTATGGAATTCACAACAGGGACCGCAGGCAGCGGGGACTTCAGGTTATAAGGGATTTTATTATCATTTCCTTAATTATGGCACTGGTACGAGGTATGAACAGGTTGAGCTTTCCACCATTGATACCGGCCTCCTGATGGCCGGAATACTGGCCTGCCAGTCTTATTTTGATAAGGATGATGGTCTTGAAAAAAATATCCGTGCCCTTGCCGACTCCTTATATCTGCGTGTCGAATGGGACTGGGCTATGAATGGCCGGAAAAACATGTCTATGGGCTGGCACCCTGAAAAAGGTTTTATCCCTGCCGAATGGACGGGTTATAATGAAGCAATGATCCTTGTCATTATGGCATTGGGATCACCTTCACACCCGATCCACGATTCTGCATGGAATTCCTGGTGTAAAACTTATGAATGGGCCGATTTCTATGGTTATGAACACGTGAATTTCACCCCGCTTTTTGGACACCAGTTTTCCCATATGTTTATTGACTTCAGAGGGATTCAGGACGATTACATGAGAAGGAAAGGAATTGACTATTTCGAAAATTCCGTCAGGGGAACCTTAAGCAACCGGGCATACTGTATGGATAATCCTTCCGGATTCACCGGCTATGGACCTGATATCTGGGGTTTGACTGCCTGCGACGGACCCGGCTCTAAAAGATTAATTACTAATGAGGGTACCATGCAATTCTGGACATACAGGGCCAGGGGAGCCAGTATGGAAGGAATCGTTGATGACGGCACAATCGCTCCCGCAGCAGCAGGTGGCTCGGTACCTTTTACTCCTGAGACCAGTATTGATGCACTGCTGGCTATGAAAAATGAGTTTGGCGATTCCCTCTATCAGGAATTTGGATTTAAAGATGCTTTCAATCTTACATATCAGGCTGAGAACAAGACTGAACCCGGGTGGTTTGATCAGGATTACATAGGGATTGATCAGGGAACAATCATTATCCAGCTTGAAAATTATCATACCGGCCTTATCTGGAACATGATGAAAAAAAATAAATATATCGTTGCAGGATTGAAAAATGCAGGATTCGCGGGGGGATGGCTGGAAGAATGGAATGATGGAATGATCGAATGATCGAATGATGGTTAATTGGTGAA
>CAZRHW010000287.1:0-4599 GCA_964599785.1 uncultured Bacteroides sp.
AGGTATAGGAGTCTCAGCTATATATACGTAAAAAATTATATTATTTATTAGAAAAAGATATTTTGATACAGCTAATAAATACTTATCTGATATCCAGTATTTAAAAAAGAGTTGAACTAACCTTTAGCGAAATTGCGAAGATTCCTATCTGGTTGTTAATTAAATTGCTTTTGAATTGATGACAAAATATTTTGTTCTTTTTGGTTAAGTTTCCTTTTTGTACTTAGTTCGTTTAATAAAATGGCTGTAGTTTTGAGATCATTATTATAACCAGCCTGGTCACCCAATTGATTTTTTATTATTGCCCTGGAATAAAAATAGCTGTATTCTTCAGGATAGATGCGAATGACATTGTTTATGTCCTCTAATGCTTTTTGCAAATTCCCCGATTGCTCATAGGCACGACTTCTGTCGAAGAGAATTTGTGTTCTTTCAGGGAAATTATCAATAATCGTTGTATATGAATCTATCGCTTGCTGCCATTGCTTCTGAGAGCAATAAATCTCCGCTTTGTTTTTCAAGACAGAATAGTTGAGCGGCCAAGTCTTCGAATAGTTTTCATACTCATTCAGCGCACCCTGTATATTATCCGCTTGTTCCATGATTTCAGCGCGATAAAGGAATAACGGGGCATTTTGAGGATTTTTTCCGATATCTTCTCCCAATAATGTGATTGCCTGGTTCAGGTCGTTCCTGGCCAAGTCGGGGAAGGAAGTAATCATGTAGTAATAACTTCTTGCACGATATGTAAGATAATTCTCGGGTTCAACCGATATTGCCCTGTCGAAATCTGCTTTTGCTGCCGGATAATCTCCTTTATTTAACATCAAATTTGCCCGGGCAACATAAAAATCGGCTATCATAGGATTATTGACAATTAATTCATTCAATAATTCCAGGGCTCGTTCGGGTTGATTATTTTTGTGGTATAAAAGAGCCAGATTATGAGTTAGATTCACATCCTCGGGTTGTAATTCCAACAGCTTTTTTTGATAGGTTATCGCCTTATCTGTTTGCCCCATGTTTTGATAGATTGTTGTAATCAACTGATATCCGCCATAATCATTGGCATTTAGTTTTAAGGCATACATGCCATCCTGTAATGCTCCTTCATAATCATCGTTCATTAATCGCAAATGACCACGTTTGAGGTACAGTGATTTGTCTCGCGGATTCTGCTGAATTTGTTTCTCAATTAGTTCTTTGGCAATCATCCTGTCGAGAAGGTCATCTTTTGATTTAGAATTCCTCAACATGATATTCAGGTATATCCTTTGTTCATAAGCGTCATAATAGGAACTATCTGCTTTAATCGCATCTTCAAGAAATTTCAGGGCATCCTGATACCTATTTTCACCCCTGCTCAATCCAGCCAGCCGGATGTAATACACACCAAGCTTTGAAAAGTCATCAACCATTTTATGCAATCCGGAAGCCTTAGGTGTAAGAAATTCAGGTATATTGGCTGCTTTGGTGCTAAAGGTCAGATTTTCAAGAAAAACAGGAGGAGAATCGTTCCCATTTTCATCAATATGAGTAAGGTATAATTGGGTGTAAGGTCCTTTAGTTTTGGAAGAAAAAACAAGCCATTTGCTGTTGGGCGACCAGGAATGCCATGAATTCATATTGCCGGTATTGCAAGTCATCAACCGGGGCTTGCCTCCACCGGCCGGCATGATATACAATTTACTGTCGGGTTGCAACAACATGAAATTTTCAGCCTGGCAAAACACCACCCACTTACCATCAGGTGAATACCTGGCAAAGAAGTTGCTTTTATTGTTATTGGAAGCGCCAGGAACAGGAATGGCTTGTCCACCCCTGCCATTATTAAACGGAATACGGTACAGGTCATATTTAAAATCCTGTTCCCCCGAAACGAATTCTTCCACATCGGCCAAATTAAGCAACACACTTTCTGAATTATCAATTTTTGGGGATTTATATCGATAAGCCCGGGCAAACAATACTTCACGGCTATCGGGTGACCAGTTCGGGTTACTTTGAACGTATGTCGGGTCGGATGCTCCCGGAAGCTCATAATACTTCTTTGCATCCCTGTCATAAATAGCAATTATGCCTTTAATTGGAAAAAATAGTTGCGAATACTCCAGGTTATCTACAGGTACAAAAACAGAACGATCCTTTACCGTGGAAAGCACATATTTGCCGTTTGGCGAAACCTGAGATAACAATCCGAAAGTTAGTCCCCCTTCTTCTCTTTTGAAATCGCACCAGGTGATTATTTTATCAAAAGTAAGCCGAACAGTGTCCTCTGCAGGGGCAATAATGTATGATCCTTTGTCATTAGCATAATCAACATCCATAGCAACAAGCCCGGTATTTGAGAATGAATGGCAATTTGCACAAACAGGTATATTGTCTAAAACCTTATTTGGTTTGCCACCGTCAATACGGCCTGAATACCATTCTATTTCATCTACATGCTGAACTGCATATCCAAATGGCAAGGGTACTTCCCGATAAAAAATTGAAGCACCAACTGAATCTTTTGAGAAGGAAAAGAAAACCTTGCCGGATGAATATTTATTACCAAAAATGCCTTTTTGTTCACCAATAATAGTAAAGAAAACAGGTTCTGTTGCTGAAGCAGTTTTAATATTCAGCCAGACTGCTGAATCGGGTCTCCATGTTGAGGATTCTATACTTTCGCGATACAACTCTTTTCCGCTTTGTGTTGAAAGGCGGATATGCCATTTCGCAGATGCATTCAACGTATCATTCCATGAAAATTGAGGTGATGGAAATTCAGGAGGGAAAATAGTACCTTCTTTGGGATAATCGATAGTTATCCCCGAAAGAGGGAGCTGGTTTTTTTCTATAGATTGAAACTGATCGTCAACATTTATATTTTTGCATGAGCATATATAAAAGATTAAAAAAGTAATGATCAATAAACTTCGAAAGAGATGTTGACCCCGAAAGTTAATTGTTCTAAAATATTTTGACATAGTTTATTGATTTATGGAATTTGCCGATTGATTTATTATATTCCTGAAGAAGGAAATCAAGGATTCCCTGGTGAAACAGAATTTCTTCATTATTGGGCATTAACCTTTCAGCCTTATTAATTAAGGAGACTGCTTTTTTAAGATCTGTATCAGTTTCATCCTCTGATCTCCTTACTATTTTGAAAGCTTTCTTAATATACCAATTTGTTTTTTTTCAAATGTGAGAGAAAACAATATTTCTGACGGAATAATAATATTTTCGTTATATGATTGTCATCACAAATATATAAATCCCTCAATTTCAACCAGTAATTCATTACGGCAAATATCTGCCTGTATCCAGACACAGGGGACATCTCCATACCTTTTTTTGCAAACCTCCTGGATCCCGAGAAAATCATTCCTGTCTTTCATATATATCCTTAAATAGTCAAAGATAGGTTTCCCGGCTCTGATACCCTTTTTATTTAAGTTTTTCTTCGATATTAGTTCATCAATGGTATCTATTGTATAAAGAGTTTGCAGGCTGGAATTAACCGGATATATGACTTGTTCTCCCGATATTGCGGCAGTGCCAGAAATAAATAATATTTCCTTATCTAAAACAGACAGGTAACGGCCTCTTTCAAATTTTGGTGTAGCCTTTACCTTGTTAATTGATTGCCCTTTTAATACATCTTGACTATATTGGTATGCAGGTACCTGCCTGGGATTATTGATTGGAATGTTTTTCGTTTTTGAATCAGAGATAGTTATGTACTCAACCATGATACCTCCTTTTTTTATTCCAATACCGGTCCCGGCGGGATAACCCTTTTCTTTGAAAAGATCACCATAAAATTTTGTACGTATTTCATTGAATATCTGGTAATGTTGGTGTGGACCATCATACTGAAGAATTCCTTCAATATAATTCCATTGTCTGATTATGTCACGTAATGAAAAACCAGTCTTAGACAGTAACGACTCAAGTGAAGAAAATGTATTCCATGAATTTGTTCTGCAATTACCATCACAGGCACCTGTATAACCGACAGAAATAATTACACTATCTTTTTTAAAAACAACAGCTCCCCCTGAATTGTCGTTGTGATAACTGGAGCACCATTGTTCACGATCATAATAATAGACTTCCATAACGACATCATATTCTACAGGTGGTTGGTATAATATCATTACCAGCACATCCTGGTGTATGATGTCTTTAATCAAACTAACCAGTTCCCTTGTAATATGATCGTAATGATTATTAGTGGTTTTATTAAGAAAGAGAATAAATTTATAGAAGGAATTTTTTGACAGTTTCCTTTCCTGGCAAATGACATGCAACTGATCAAGGCAATTCTTTACCTGATCAGTAATCACGGGCTCTCTAACTTCCGGCCTGAGAATGATTAAGTCTCCTCCAAGTAACTTCATGATGAAAAATTATTGTTATGTGTTGCGAGTTGCAGATTACCCGCCTGTCCAATCGGGCAGGCAAGTTACAAGTTAATAAATATCAATGCTTGGATTATTTTAACTGCATTATATCAGCTTCCCGGATTCTGGGTCGGATAAAATTAGTAAATAATTTTTAATTCAGCTTTTTTGGTGGGACGGGTGGCTATATTAAACCATCTCCGAG
>CAZRHW010000288.1:0-4599 GCA_964599785.1 uncultured Bacteroides sp.
CTTTGCTGCGATATTCCGGATCAGAATCCCGGTCTGATGAATCAACCATTTCAGGATCATCCTGAATTTCTTTTTGTGAATCATTTACTACATCATATTCCTCTTTCCATCTGTCACAGGCCTTGCAATATTCCGGTATCGGACAATTTTCCTCATCATAATCGCAGAACTCCACACCAATTGCACCGGTTGATAAACAGACCTGATCAATTTCCCAGTTATCTCTCAGAAGATGATATCTCACTTTTCCGGGCAGATCATCGGCCGGATAGGAAGGGTAAAAACGAAAATGTTTCCAGAGCTTCTCCATTTCATCAGCAAGTAATGTTGCCTGTTCATCCGATAAACGGGCTGGTGAAGGAAATTTTTCCTTTTCAACCCCAAGGATCTCTGATAATGGCTCTCTTTGTCCATTCAAATACTTTTCAACATCTTCAAAATGATCTTCTGCCTTTTCAACCTGGCCGATAAGGAAATCTTCCATCATTTCAGGAGGATCATCATAATCTCTCGCTTTCCTGAGATCCTCAATTAATTGTTCAATGTAACGTTCCATTTTTAAAAATTTTAAGGGTTTCTATCCCTTAATGACAAAAATGCTAAAATATCGTATATCAAAAATCATTTTTTTAAATATACTCACCGGGTGACTGATAGTCACCCGGTGAGTATTAAAAAATTCCGATTTTAAGTGCGATAAATTTACAAAAAAGTCATTAAGGAATAGAGAATAATATTACCTGGCCAGTATTAAGTAACTACCACTGCGACTGACTTAAAATTATTCGCAGTGATTAGAAAAACTATGTGCTATGGATTTTGAAAAGGGAAATATCTACCATGTTTATAATCAGGGAAATAACAAGCAATTAATCTTTTTTTCCAGGAGGAATTACGAATATTTTCTCAGGAAAATCCGGTTATACATAATTCCCTATGCCGATATCCTTGCCTGGTGTCTAATGCCAAATCATTTTCATCTGATGCTGTTCGTCCGAAACACTCACCGGGTGACTTCCAGTCACCCGGTGAGTAAAGAGCAATCCCTAAATGATTCCATCGCTATAATGCTACGTTCTTACACTCGTGGTATTAATCAGGAACAAAACCGAAGCGGTTCTCTTTTCCGTGAAGAAACCAAGGCAATATGCCTGACCATTCAAGATAAAATCACTTCTGCCTGGTTTTCAAATAATGGAATAACTCAAGTATTTGTTGAACAGCCTGAGAAAGAGTACCCCCAGGTTTGTTTTAATTATATTCATAATAATCCTGTTAATCACGGATTTGTTTATAATCCGGAGGAATGGGCATTTTCATCCTATCGGGAATATAAATCTAAATCCGGAAAAATTTTAGTAAATAAATTCAGAGCAAAGGAATTAGGCCTGAAATTTGATAGTGAGGGTATGACTTAAAGTCATGCCCTCACTGTTTACTATTCATACCTCAGACTTTCTGCAGGATTCTTTGTTGCAGCACGTAATATCTGAAAGCTTGTGGATAACAGCGACAGAAAAATGATCACGAATCCTCCAAAAGCAAATACTTTAAACTGAATATCAATGCGATAAATAAAATTCTGCAGCCAACTTGTCATCATATACCATGTAACTGGAACAGCCAACAAGAGGGCAATGAATATCCAGATAAGAATTTCACCATTCAGCAGCAGTAAAATCCTGAACAATCCGGCGCCATTTACTTTTCTGATTCCAATCTCTTTTGTCCGGATTTCGGTGGAATACATCACCAATCCAATAAGACCCAGACATGCTATGATAACGGTCAGAAGTGTAAATATTCCAAGTACTTTTGACTGAGTGATTTCAGACCGGTAAACTCCGGCATACAAATCATCAACGAAATGATACTGCATCGGGAAATCCGGATATAATTTATCCCAGGTCTTACCAAGATATTCGAGAGCCTCAGAAAAATTATCCATATCAACCTTTACAAGGAAGCACCAGAACCATATATGTTTCTGGAACATTACCAGCGGTTTGACAGGTTCTTTCATCGAATAGAAATTGAAATCCCGGGATACACCGATGATCTTTCCTCCTTTAAAAATTTCCGGCCATTGAAAAATAAGTTTAAACGGTTGACCTATTGCATCTTCCGGAGATTTAAAACCCAGTCTATTTAAAGCTGATTGGTTAATGATATAATATTCGTTGGCCTCCATTCCAAGATATTCCGGGAAATTATTCCCTGCTATCAATGGTATATCATAGAATTCCAAAAATGTATTATCAACAGGAAAAACATTGATAAATTCATCTGCCGGAGCTTCATCCCTACCACTCATCTCAAAATGCATGGCATCCATAACAATACTACCCGGTTCCTCCATGCTGGCGCTCACCTCTTTAATCAGCGGACTCATCAACAACTCACGCTTAAAAACCATGTAATTATCAAGTACCGGTCTTGGCAGATCCTTCAGTACCAGAATATCTTTCTGCCCGCTTCCGATCCCACCGGTTAACATATATTCCACCTGTTTAAAAACAATAAGCGTTGACATAATCAGGATTACAGATCCCAGGAATTGCAGCATAATCATCACTTTTCTTCCGTTTATTTTTCCTCCGGCAGGAATAAGTCCGAATTCTGATTGATAAAAGATCCTGCCGCTCAGACTGAATAGTTTTTCTTTCCCCCTCAATAAGAATATCGGGTAAGAACCGATGAAAACACCTAATCCGGTCAGAATTAATCCAAGACTGCAAATTTGTATCCATTGACCTGGATGATTCAAATCCACCTGGTAACCAAATATCCTTATAAAGAGGGATTTTCCGGCTATCAGCAGTAATACTGATAATAGAAAAGCCAACAGATTCTGGGTTGCAGCCTCAACCGCAAGAAATCCTGAAACATCACGTATCCTCGCCCCGGAAACACGATTCAGAAAGATGAATCCCATCTTTTTATTGATCATAGTAAGCTGAATATTCGCATAATTGATTAAAGCAACAATCAGTAGTACGAATGCAACAATTAAAAAAATATAAATATTCTGAATATTCCCATTCTGTTCTATTTCACGATCTTTATCCGAATACAGATGGATGTCCTTTACCAGCTGAAGGTGTGGAGTCCAGTCTGTCGCTTCTTCTTCACTCATGAATTGCTTCAGAAAATCCGGAAATTTCGACATCATTGTTGCCGGGTCACTGCTTTCATGCAATAACAAATAAATATAAGCCCAACCAATATGTTGTTTCGGATCGTCTAATGAACCAAGAATATCAACATGGAAATGTGAACTGGCAGGAAAATCTTCCATGATACCGGTTATTCTGTAAATATTCATAATGGTATCAAACTGATGCCCTGTAAATATTTCTTTGCCTACCGGATTTTCATTCCCAAAATATTTTTTTGCAATACTTTCAGTCAGGACAACACAACGTGGTTCAGAGAGGACCTTATCGGGATCACCACGAATTAGTTCAAATCCAAAAACATTAAAAAATGAAGAATCGGTGCAGAAAGTCCTTGAATTATAAAACTTATTTTCGTTAATCTTCACCCTTGCCTCTCTCATAGGTTGTAACCTGATCATTTGTTCGACTTCCGGGAAAAAACCCGGGATCTGCAATACCCATTCCTGGTAGCTGCGGGCAAAATGTGACTGGTGTTCCTTGCTGTGATATTCAAATGTCAGTCTGTAAAGTCGATCAACACTAGGATAAGACCGGTCAAAGCTCAGTTCATAATTAGCCCAGACAAGGATAAAAAATGCACAGGTCATTGCAATGGTAAGTCCGCTGATACTAATAAGATGATAAAACCTGTTACGTATAAGATTACGAAAGGTATACCGGAGAATTATGAAGAACATTGGTTGGGTTTTGGGGTCAGGTAAAGATAGAAGAAAATGATAGTTAAGTGGAATTAATTAAGATTTATTAACACTTACCGGGTGAATCCAAGTCACCCGGTAAGTAATATTAAGTCACCCACTGAGTTTAAATCACTATATCCAGATGATATAAGTCACCGATCAACCTGACCTTTCAGTTCACAATTCATATACTTTTAGCCTGAATTCCCTAACTGAGATATGTATAACTATGAAAAAGAATGAATTAAATGATCCTAGAGGAAAGATAAATGAACTGGAGGCAACATTGAAAAGTACTGAAAATAACCTCAGCGCAATTCTTGAAGCAACAGCTGATGGGATTATAGTAACTGATGAGAAAGGAAAAGTATTGCTTACAAGTCGGAAAATATTTCAAAATCTCGGTTTTTCAGAAGGTTCAGTAACTGATTTACAGCTTGAGAATTATATGAAAATGATTTTTGAGAACATTCAGGAACCGGAATTATTCCTTCAAAAAATCGACCTGGTTAATAAGTCAACCGACTCAAATACTGATACATTCAGACTGAAAAATGGTAAGATCATCGAATGGTATACAAAACCGTTAATCATCAATTCAGAGAATAAAGGCAGGGTATGGAGTTACAGAAACATAACTGAGAAAGTGAAAGAAATGGAAGCGGTGAAGGAAAGTCAAAAAAGGTCCCATAATATTATTAACAGGTCGCCCTTTGGGATGCATATTTACAAAATGAGCA
>CAZRHW010000289.1:0-4596 GCA_964599785.1 uncultured Bacteroides sp.
ACGCATATGGCTCATATGCCAGTCTGCTGAATACGCTGGCAACCGTCACAGGTGGTGATCCAAATCTTGAACCTACAGATAATTCATATGTATTTGCCAGCTATTTAACGGAGAGTTTTATTAATCTCCTCAGGGATGCGAGTCCACAACTGGTTGATTACAGATTTAATACCATGAATTCAACGGAACAGGTTGAGGTATTTACTATTGATCGGGATGTAAATCATGTTTTGCTGAGAATAAATGGCAATGATGATATATCTGACCTGACATTTAGTGTCGAAAAGGATATGGTGGACATGACCGCCTGTTGTGGAAGATTGGTAAAGGCAGATCACTATTATATCTACTCCGTCAATCTCCCTGTAACAATTGAAGGCCAGACTATCCATTCGGAAGGGGAATGGATCATCAGGCTTTCCGGGCCAGATGGGATAGATTACGAAGCATGCGCAATCGTGGATAATCATTCTTTATCATATAATTCCTGGTTTAGCAGCAAAGAATTTATGGTTGGAGATTATCTCGACATGGTAATGTCTCTCAAATATTCGGATATAGCCGTTGATGGTGCTTCGATCAAAGCTACCATGTTTGTGCCAAGGAAAAGACAAGTGAGGGCATTCTCAACTATATCTGTTGCTACGATGACAAGAGGAAGGAAGAATATACTGACAAAGGATATGGAATACTTAACCAGGAATAATTCCGATAAATTAAATTTTCAGGATCTGGCTGATCTTGCAAATAGAAAATGGCAAATTCTGGCAAACAGTCCTTTAACCGGAAAGTTTTTCCGACCCAAACCAGTCGATATGTCCCTGTCCTACAGGGGAGATGGTAAATATAATGCAAATATTACCACGGTAAAACGTCCGGGTGTGTATCGTGTTGATTTCTATATCAAAGGTCATCACAACGAATTGGGAAATTTCACAAGGAAAGAAACAGAGTCATTATATATAAATTACGGGTATTCGAATAAATGCAGGTCAAGGGTTCGCCTCCTTGATCCTGATCTTACGACAAATATACCAATGCGTATTTACCTCAGGCCGAAAGATAAATATGGGAATCTGCTCGGCCCTGGATTTTCACATGGTATAGAAGCCAGGTTATCATCGGGTACGGTTGGTGATCCCATAGATCACCTTGATGGAAGCTATACCCTGCCCATATATGATGTGAAAGATTCAGACCAGGTTGAAGTTGAATTATTGATTATGGGTAAAACTCTTTATGATGGTTCCCTGGGCAAACTCAGGAGCTGGTTGCCCGGATTCATAAGAAAGTATCTTTTGTTTCCGGATCTTAACGATAGTATGAAAAAAGGAATCGATCAATAATATTTAATTCTATGCAACTATTAAAGACCATTCTCTTAGCAACAGTTTTAATGATCAGTATTCCTTGCTACTCACAATTAGACGGTCCGTATACAATCGGAGGAACCAGTCCCAGCTATGCTACTTTTACCGCTGCTGTTAATGACCTGATTGCAGTGGGTGTATCCGGAGCGGTAACTTTTAATGTTCGTCCGGGAACCTATACGGAACAGATCTCTATACCGCAAATAAATGGTGCAAGTGCAAGTGATACAATTACTTTCATATCGGAAACAGGAGATAGCACAGATGTAATCCTGACATACTCCCCCGTTTCGAGTACAGAAAATTACACGCTACAGCTGGATGGAGCTGATCATATTATTTTTTCAAATATGACCGTATCATCCGGCGGGACCGATTATTCGAGGGTTATTAAAGTCTCAGGCGTAACCGAAAATAATAAATTTTACCATAACATCATCAAAGGTGTATTAACTACAAGCTCATCGGTTGATAATGCTGTATTTTATTCCAGTTCAGGGCTTTCAACAGCAGACATAGATTATGTTTTTGACGGAAACCTGTTTCAGGATGGTTCTTTCGGAATATACCATCATGGCCCGAGTGCAAATCCTGAAAGCGGTACGGTAATTAAGAACAATACATTCCTGGATCAATACAGCTATGGAATATTCCTGTTCGGACAGGAAGCTCCCCGGGTTGAAAATAATTTTGTTTCAACCACATCCCAGAACTCAGATTATATCGGGATTGATTGCAGGTTCGGAAGCGAGAACATCAGAATATTTAAGAATACAGTTATCGGTATGAGTACTGCCGGAGGAACCGGTATTAATGTTACATATTCTGATGGAAGCTCGGGAAATGAAGCAGTCATAGCCAATAATGCTGTATCTCTTTATACTCTTGGAAATACCTGCAGAGCTATCGCCGTTTCTTATTCAACTTATCTAAAGCTGTATTATAATTCAACCAACATCAGGGGTAATTATTCCTTCAGTAGTTGCCTGGAAGCCGGATTTGATCTTACAAACGTAGAATTAAAGAATAACATATTTTTCAATCAGGCAAATGGATATGCATTTTTCAGTTATGTAACCACCGGGATAACAAGTGATTATAATGATATGTATTCAAATGGATCGAATTTTGGTTACTGGAATGGGAATATCACCAACCTGAGTTTGTGGCAGACAGCATCTTCCCAGGAT
This sequence comes from uncultured Bacteroides sp., assembly GCA_964599785.1. Lineage (GTDB taxonomy): Bacteria > Bacteroidota > Bacteroidia > Bacteroidales > SM23-62 > LJUQ01. The sequence goes on from CAZRHW010000289.1 coordinate 2,561, forward strand.
GCAAATTCTATCTCCGAAGATCCTGAATATTTTTCCAACATGGATCTTCATGCGGCGAATATATCTTTGAAATCAGGTACTCCGGTGGCATCTTATATTACCGATGATTTTGAGGGGGAAGCAAGGGATGGCACAACCCCGTGTATAGGAGCAGATGAATTCATAATCCCTGCATTAACAGGAATCTATACAATAGGTGTCACATCCTCTGATTATAATTCATTTACAGCTGCCATTAGTGACCTCATTCTTGGTGGAGTCCGTGGACCGGTGAACTTTATTGTAAAGAGTGAAACATTCGTGGAACAGATATCGATCCCGGCGATAAAAAATACATCTGAAACAAATACAATCACATTCCGGTCGGAATCAGGAGACAGTTCTTTAACAATCCTGAGTTACGCCCCTACCAACAGTTCAGATAATTATACGGTCAGATTAAATGGTGCCAGTCATATTAAATTTCAAAATATCACCATCTCGAGCTCAGGTAGTGAATATGCAGGAGTTATAGTGTTAAGCAATGGAACATCTGATATAACTTTCCATCATAATCAGATAACAGGGATGCCAACAACCGGAATAATTGAAGGCAAACTGGTTTCAGGATCCGGTAATATTTCAAATTATACCTTTTCAGGTAATCTTTTAAAGAATGGAACTCATGGTGTTTACCTGTCAGGGAACCTCTCCAACCATCCAGAGAATTTAAGGGTATCTGAGAATCACTTCCTTGACCAGGACCAGATAGCTCTTTATGTTTCAGCATTTGATACTGTATCCATTAAAAACAATTTTTTCAACAGTGCGGATCAGGACTATTATTATGGAATTTATTGCAACGTTTGTAATATCGGGCTTGAAATAAGCCATAACTGGATCCACACACACCAGAGTACCTCAGGTTATGGTATATACATATTCAATTCAGCTGGCAGCACCCTCGATAAAGGCAGAATTTTCAATAATTATATAAATCTCAATTGTGAAAACAGCGGCTTTTTCGCAGGAGGGATTTACCTTGAGAATTCAACTTATCATATGCTCTTCCACAATACAATTCTGATTCAGGGTGAACTATCATTCTCAAAAGCCATTCAACTGGAACCGGGAATATCGGAAATAAATATCAAAAATAATATAGTGGCTAATGGAGCACAGGGGTATGCAATCTTTAATTCCGGGAATTCGGGAATTACATCCGATTATAATAATTTATATACAACAGGGATGTTTATAGGAAGCTGGAATTCTGCAAATCAATCAAACCTGTCCACCTGGCAAACCGCCTCCGGCCAGGATGTTAATTCTTTTTCTGTTGATCCGCAATTTTCTACACCTGATGATCCCCATTTCCCCAACCCTCTCCTCAATGACGCCGGAACACCAGTAGCTGAAGTAATCGATGACATTGACGGGGAGATGAGGGATCCCACAGCTCCAGATATCGGGGCGGATGAGTTCTGCCTGCCTCCGGAGGCAGACGATAAATCTGGTTGCACAACAAGGGATATTCCAGAACTTACGGCTGTCGGAGATAGTATAAAATGGTATTCCGACGGAGCCCTGACAACAATGGTTCATTCAGGTAATAATTTCCCCACAGGCCATACAGATGCCGGGACTTACACCTATTATGCGACTCAGACAATAAATGAAAGCGAAAGTCAGGCAGATACCGTAATCCTGACAATCAACACCACCCCTGTATTGCCTTTCGCATCCGATACGGCAATCTGCCATGGTGAATCTACTCCTGATCTCACTGCAACAGGTACCGATCTAAAATGGTATGACGATGAGGCACTTACCAACAAGGTTTATGCCGGCACTCCCTTTGTCACAGGTGAAACCGGTTCCGGCACATATACTTATTATGTGACCCAGACCCAAGATGATTGCGAAAGTGACCCGGATACTTCTGTACTTACCATTCACTCCATCCCCTGGCCTCCTGTTGGGGGATGGTTCATTTCCTGCTTTGGTGATACTGTGCCGGATCTTATTGCAGTAGGTGAAAATGTTAAATGGTATTC
>CAZRHW010000290.1:0-4587 GCA_964599785.1 uncultured Bacteroides sp.
CCCCTTTATGCCTGCTCATATCGATTACCCGGGATGCCTTCTTCACAGCCCGAAAGGCTGCCTCCACAACAGATTCAGGATCCCCGACAAAGGTTACAACGGTACGGTTTGTCGCCTTTCCCGGATCAACATCAAGCAGCTTCGCTCCTTCTACAGATTCAATTTCGTCTGTGATTTGTTTAATAATATTATGATCTCTCCCTTCACTAAAATTTGGTACGCATTCGATTATCTGTTTCATAAGAAAATATTTAATTTCTCGCAGATTAGCGCTGATTTAAACGCAGATTCACGCAGATAATTTGCGAAAATTTGCGCTTTAATCTGCGAAAATCTGCGAGAACTTTATACAATTAAGCATTTTCAAGTAACATTTATATTTCAGTTAGGATCTCACCCCTGATAATAACTTTATCAATCAGGTTACTTCCAAACGCATAAGGTATAAATGCAAACCCCGGGATCTCTTTGGTTATGATCAAATTCGCAACTTTCCCCTTCGTAATGGATCCATGTGTCTTTTCCAGTCCCATCGCATAGGCAGAATTGACGGTAACAGCATTGATCACCTCCTCAGGCAGCATCTTCAGCCTGATACAACCCAGAGACATAATAAAACTCATGTTTCCTGACGGGGAACTTCCGGGATTATAATCTGAAGCCAGCGCAACAGGTAAGCCGGCGTCGATCATTTTCCTGGCCGGGGGATCCTTAAGGCCAAGAAAAAATGATGCGCCAGGCAGCAATGTTGGCATGGTTTCCGAACCTTGTAAACAATTTATCTCTTCATCACCGGTATATTCAAGATGGTCGACCGACAGGGCTTTATGTTTCACGCCCACCTGGATGCCTCCCGAATAATCAAGCTCATTGGCATGTATCTTGGGTTTAAGTCCAAATTTTGCAGCTTTTTCCAGAATCCGTCCTGTTTGTGACCGGGTAAAAAATCCTCTGTCGCAAAAAACATCAATATAATCTGCCAGTTTTTCTGCGGCCACAACCGGGATCATTTCATCTACAATGATATCAATATATTTATCCGGATCTTTTTTGTAATCTTCAGGGATGGCATGTGCACCAAGAAATGTTGATTTTATTTCAATCGGAGTGGTTTCTTTCAAGCGGTTGATCACCCTTAACATTTTTAATTCATCATCAAGATTCAGTCCGTATCCGCTTTTTATCTCAACAGCACCTGTTCCCATCCCGATTATTTCCCACAAACGTCTTAATGATTGCTCATAAAGATCCTGTTCTGATGTCATATGAAGAAGCCTGGCAGAATTGAGTATCCCTCCTCCCCTTTTTGAAATTTCCTCATATGACAGTCCCCTGATCCTGTCAACAAATTCTTCCTCCCTGCTTCCTGCATAAACCAGATGTGTATGAGGATCACAAAATGCTGGCATAATCAAACGTCCGGAGACATTAATGATTTCTGTATCAGGATAGTCGGTCATAATTCTCTTATAATCCTCCGAATCCATTTTTCCAAAATCCACAATGATTCCGTCATTAATTAATATCCAACTGTTTTCCAGGACATTTATTTTTGACATTTCTTTTCCGGCCACCCACTTACGCGCGTGATCCTCTGCCTGGATGAGAGATTTTATATTTTTAATCAGCAGTGTCATTTCCGGTTATATGATTTGCAAAAATATAAAGAAAAGTCCGGTTTTCCGCCGGACTTTTTAGTATACTGGTATATTGGTAAATTTGTGAATTGGTGGGTTTGAGGATTTGTTTGTTACAAACCAGAGCAATCATTAATCCAATAAGTCCAGATTTTAGAATATTATCGTATATGACGAGATCCCTCCTCGCTATGCTTCGTCGGGATGACTTGTATCAATCTAAGTTTTCATACTCATACGATGACTTCGAGTCATCGTATGAGTAATCACATCCTTCACCCAAAACCCACTCAACCTTGCCTGTCCGAATGAGACTGGTGGGAAACTTGTAGCCTGTTTTACAAATCTCCGAAAAGCTAGGCAGCAAAATTTTTAAGGACAGGCGAGCAACTTGTATCCTGTTTTACCCGTCGAAACGCAGTGAAGAGAGGTAACTTGTATTCTTCCTCAGCCTTAGCCTTCTACCCTTGTTACTATTGCGAATATTGAATTATTGCGACAATTGCAACCATTGAGACCATTGCGACAATTCCATCAACCCTGTTTTAATAATTATCTGGATTTTTTCCTACACCGTTATCTGTTTAAGCAGCAATGCTACCAGCACACCAAGATAATTCCCAATGGCATAGCCAATGATCCCGATCACAAGTCCGGGAATAATAATGAACCTGTTTTTAAGAGCTCCGGCAACGACAGGAACAAATGGCGGGGACATGCTGAGAGCAGTAGAAATGATAAGAAAATTATCGACATCAACATCAAAGATCCAGGATAATATTCCATGAACGATAAGGGCACCAACTACAGAAAGTAATATACAAACAAATATTGGCCATGAGCTGAAACTGAAATTCCTGATGTCTGCCATAGAGGATACAACAACACAGAAAATCAGTATAAAATACATCCCTGCATGGAATGTTTTTTCAATTTTATTGATATCCGGGGAGAGGGAGGCAATAATCCCCAATGTTGTGATACCCAGGATTATGATTGTCATTTCCATGGTACCGGTATCTTTCATCAATCCATAGTGGGGCGTGACTTTTGAAATTAAAAAGCTTACTCCAATTATTATAACCACCAGACCCAGCGCCTTGAGCAATGGAAAAAATATTCTGCGGGTAAATATTCCATCATAATTCTCAAATTCGTCTTTGTACGCTTCAGTGGAACTCTTCATCTGATCGAGATCCGATGCCTTATAAGGTCTCATAAATAACAGAAATGTTTTCTGAGCGATGGTGATCAGGAAAAATAACACAAATACTCCTATGACAAGATCATATGTATGGGTCAGAATATATATATCGGGATCTACATCCAGAGCCAGTTTTATAGCTGCCAGATTGGGTGTCCCTCCTGAGTACACACCAACAAGCATCCCCCCCACCTTCCATAGTTCCGGGATTTTATCCCTGAAAAGGAAAAAGCTCAGAAAAACCATGATAAGAACAGAAACCAGTCCAAGAATAAGACTTAAGAATGTCTTTCCTGCCATTTTCATCCAGGATTTCACATCAAGGGAAAATAACAGTAATGGGATAGCCATCGGAATAACGATGGTATTTAGAATATCCTGGTATTTTGAAATATCTTCGGGTAATATGCCAATATTGCCAACAAGTAAACCTGTTACATAGCAGATTATTACCGGCCCTATCTTCCTAACAATTTTGTATCTGTTCGAAAGATAGATAACAAGAACCGGAAATAATAAGTAAAAGAGGATTATCAGAATGACAGGCATTGAATTGAAATTTTGGTTGTCTAAGTAAATATATTAATTATTTGTATGCAATAGTGGCAATGGTCGCAATGGTAGCAATAATCGCAATGGTTTGATATTCTGATTAATGAAGGTTGTCGGATTTTAAACTGAATTTATTTATTACTCAAGAAATCCAGGAAGTTGTAAAGTTTTACGCCAAGCTTATCTGTTTTAGTCAGTAATCTCGCAAATATTTCCTTGTTTTTTAGTGATCCCGTTTCATATAAGGTTTCCAGATGATCTCTTGTTTCATCATTTGAAGCAATTGAAATAACGATGAAATGTATAAACTCATTAGGATACCTTTTTCTGCCATAGCCCTCTACAATATTGTGGCGGCATGACTTTGATGATTTTCGGATTTGATTGCCTTCTTCAAACATTTCAAATTTTGGAAGTTCTTCAAGGGTCATATTATGAATCTCAATAGATAACTCCCTTGCTAACTGATAAATTTCTAAATCTTTGTATGACATAATTATGGCCTTTTTCTTATTTATGTCAATTTTTATAATTTATCGGTTAGTATTTTAGAAAAATTTACAAACAATTTGATATATGATAAACTATGACTGATGTAGCCCTGCCACTATTGCGACTATTGAAATCCTTGCGACATCGCAGCGTGCGACCATTGTTACTATTGCGACGGTGTAGCGTGTGACCATTGCGACAAATTCAGCCATCATGATACAAAAAATCAACCCTCTAATCCGCTATTCTGCATGGAGAAGATGATCAATTCAATAACTCCCTGGCATTGGAAATGGCTGCATCGGTAAGTTCTTCCCCGCTTAGCATTTTTGCCAGTTCGATTACCCTTTCTTCAGCATTAAGTAATTTAATATCAGTGATTGTCGCTTCTTCCTGGTCATATTTATAAACAAGGTAATGATAATCCCCTTTTGCTGTAACCTGGGGAAGATGTGTTATGTTGATAACCTGGAGCTCATCCGACATAGACTTCATAATCAGTCCCACTTTTTCAGCAATTTCACCGGACACACCCTGATCCACTTCATCAAAAATAATTGTTGGCAAATCAATGCTATTTGAAATCAGCGACTTAATGCTTAGCATAAGCCTCGACAGTTCGCCACCTGATGCCACTCTGCTGATTTCCTGCATTGGAGCCTTCTTATTAGCTGAAAAAAGAAATTCAACATGGTCAGTTCC
>CAZRHW010000291.1:0-1581 GCA_964599785.1 uncultured Bacteroides sp.
TTATCCCACTGTTATCGCGCCGCTGTTCAATAAATTCACTCCTTTAGAAGAGGGTTCTCTCCGGGACAAGTTATTTGCCCTGGCGGAGAAGCTGGGATTCAAAACCAGTGGGATTTATACAATGGACGGAAGTAAACGCTCAAAGCACAGCAATGCATATTTTACAGGTATCGGGAAAACAAAACGTATCGTTCTCTATGATACTTTAATCCAGGCCCTGGAAGAAGACGGGCTTGTGACAATCCTGGCCCATGAAATCGGGCACGAGAAAAAAAATCATACTATAAAATCACTTGCCCTTTCATTAATCGGGAGTGTGGCCGGTTTTTTTATTATCAGCCTTTTACTCCTGGTGATTATTTTATTTTTCAATCACTCGTTGAGCCTTATTCTTGGTAACGAGGCTATTTCTCCCTGGTTGTATTTTGTACCACTTTCAACACTGTTGGTAGGACTGTTTCAGGCATTCAAATTTTATTCGAACAGAAACAAAAAATACAGGATGATCACCGGTGCAAATGTGGTACAGAGCCTTACAAATTCAACGGCGAAGGTATCCATAGGTCCGTGTGTTAATGGCCCTGCTGGATTGATAACCGGCACAGTACTGGGACAACTGGCTGGTGCACTGATTTTTCTTATTCCCGGACTTCATAAAAACAGGGAAAAATTTGCATGGCTTAACCTTGAGAAAATGAGAAGCCTTTCAAAAACGTACAATCTTTTTCCACGTTTCAATATGATCCAGGGCATGATCAATAATTTCTCCGCTGCATTACCTGTATTTATTTTCAATTCATATTTCACTGCCGCTATTGCAGGTTATTTTACATTGGGATACAGTATTATTCAAAGGCCAATGAACCTGGTTGCCACTGCTTTTTACCAGGTATTATCGCAACGGATTATTGAAAGGTACAACCACAGTCAAAGGATATATCCTGATATAAAGAAATTTCTCTACAGGTTATTGGAGCTGGTTACCATACCTTTTATCCTGGTTGCTGTCTTTGCTCCTGCTATATTCAGGGTTGTTTTCGGACAGGAATGGGAGGAAGCCGGCAGGTATACGCAGATCATCATTCCATGGCTGTTTGCTTCCAGTCTTGCACTGCCGTTGTCATTCATACCCGATATGTTCAGACGTCAGAAAAAGGCCATGATCCTGGATCTTATTAAGTTCATTCTCAGGGTTATGTCGTTGATAATCGGGGTATTGAAAAATGATGTGTACCTGGGACTGGTATTATTCAGTACAACAAGTACGATCATGATCATGTATAGTTTGTTATGGTATATTTCGCTGGTTCGGAAGTCTGATAGGGGTGGAATAAGCAAAGAGCGAGGGAGCATGGAACAAGGAGGTAACAGAAAAATGGAGGGATGGTAATTAAAATGTCGCCCCTAACGGGGCGGAGGTGTGGGATTTGGGTTAGTGTTTAGAATTGAAATGTCGCCCTAAATTAAAATATTGCCCCTAACGGGGCGGAAGAGGGGGTGTGAGTGTGAATTGAAATATCGCCCTAAATTAAAATGTCGCCCCTAACGGGGCGGAGGTGTGGGATTTGGGTTAGTGTTTAG
>CAZRHW010000291.1:1681-4576 GCA_964599785.1 uncultured Bacteroides sp.
AATTGAAATGTCGCCCTAAATTAAAATATTGCCCCTAACGGGGCGGAATAGGGGGTGTGAGTGTGAATTGAAATATCGCCCTAAATTAAAATATTGCCCCTAACGGGGCGGAATAGGGGATTCTGAGTAAAGGGTTAAAGGCAAAAGATATCGGAAGATAAAATCCCAAAGGGATTAAACTTTAAATAGGGGGCTGTTTAAAAAGTCATTAAAGGCTTCTCGCAGATATGCGCAGATTATGCCGCAGATTTCGCAGATGTCTCTAAACCAGTTATTTAAATTCTGCGAAATCTGCGTTTAAATCAGCGGAATCTGCGAGAAATAAAAATCAAAGGACTTTTTAAACACCCCAAGGATGACAGTAAAAATCACAATCCTTAAAGGATTGAATAAGTTATGCAATGGAGTATGGATATGAAAAAACTTAAAAAAGCACTTAAAGCAATAGGTTTGATCATCAGGAAGCCGGTGTTGCTTAATAAGGTTCTGAGTGAGCCGGATGTATGGAAAAAATATGTGATGGAAAAATACAATATTCCTGTTGGTTTACCGGTAGTTACGCTGGAGCAGATCACCGGGAAAAAGGAATTCGGACTGGAGCCACTGACTTTTCTCGACGGGAGTTCATTACCGACAGACCTGGCGCTTTTAACCGGACTGGCAACAATAATAAATAATTGTTCATATTTTGAGATCGGTACCTGGAGGGGTGAGAGTGCCGCCAATCTTGCCAGGGTTGCAGGTGAATGTTTTACCTTATGTCTGACGGATGAAGAAATGAAAAAAAGGGGAATGGATGAAAACTCGATCCATATGCATGGCATGTTCTCTGAAAATCTCCCCAATGTTACGCAATTAAGGGGTGATTCAAGAGATTTTGACTTTTCATCTCTGAACAGGAAATTTGACCTGATCTTTATTGACGGTGATCATCATTACGACTTTGTTCTTCAGGATACCAGAAAAATCTTTGAACACCTGGTACATGAAAAATCAGTTGTGATATGGCACGATTACGGATATCACCCGGAGGAGGTGCGGTTTGAGGTGCTTGCAGCCATCCTTGATGGAACGGATAAAAAGCTGCATTCAAGGGTATACCATGTGGCACATACGAAATGTGCGGTGCTTCTGAATCAGAATGTTGAATCAATGGCTCCTCTTTTCCCGGTTTATCCTTATGAATATTATAATCTGTGGATAAAAAATATTAAACTCAGTAAGTAGTATTGGTAAAAATTTTCTTTATGATATAGTCTCATCTCTATATTAAGATAAGGCTTCTCGCAGATTAACGCAGATGTTACCGCAAATTTCGCAGATTGGTTATTTGTAATTTGTTGTATCAGCTAAATCAGCCAACTAATCTGCGAAATCAGCGAGAAAAAAAATTTAAATAGCTGTGAATAATATTTGAGAAAGCAAATAATATTATGATTATCAGGATTTCAGAATAATGATTAACAATTAATATTTAATATGACTTCTTAAATCATCAATCGTTAATCTTCAATAGTATATCAAATAATGTCTTCAAAGCCCATCAAACTTCTTGTGATCCCGAGCTGGTATCCGCCGGACGGCGGGTATTTTTTCAAGGAGCACTGTGAAGCACTTGTTCAGGCAGGTTGTGAAGTGGATGTGATGGTGAATCGTGTTGTTGGGATCAGGAAGATTATAAAGATGAAACAGGGGGAATGGGGGCGGTTTATTGTCAGGCATGAAGATGGATTAAGGGTAATTCGCTCCATTTATTATAAGATACCCGGGAATGAGAGACTGAATATTAACAGATGGGTAAAAAGCACCCTGAGATTATTTGGAAGATATTATAAAAGGTTTGGAAGGCCGGATCTCATGCTTGTCCACAGTGTTACCTGGGCCGGACCGGGAGCCGCGAAAATCCACAGCAGATACGGCATACCTTACCTCATTGCAGAACACAGAAGTTTTTTTGTCCGGAGCACAGAAGTTGCAAGAAAGATGGTCAAACCATTTTATATCCCCTTTTTCGGCCAGGCCTACTACGGTTGTGAAAAACTCATTCTTGTTTCTGAAAGCATGAAAGGGGGATTACTGGAGCTTTTACCCGGACTGGAATCCAGGATAACAATCATTCCCAATATGGTTAACGGGGAATATTTTAAGTTTCCTGATGAGGTCAGGAAGGAAGATCCATTTGTTTTCATAACCGCCGGGAGACTGGCGGAAGTTAAGGGGCTGGATATCCTGATTTCTGCATTTAAAACATTGATTGAACAAACTAACAGGCAGGTTCTGTTAAAGATCCTGGGCAGGGGAGAGATACGGGCGAAGCTTGAACAGCAGGTCAGCAGGGCAGGTTTACAGGATCGGGTATTTTTTCCCGGCAGGGTAACGAGGGACCGGGTAGTGTGTGAAATGCAGGATGCGAATTGTTATATCCTGGCCAGCCGTTATGAAGCTTTTGGTGTCGTGTTGATAGAAGCCATGGCCACGGGATTGCCAGTGATATCCACCCGGTCGGGCGGACCGGAATATATTGTTGATGAATCCTGCGGATACCTGGTGGAACCGGACAATGTTGAAGCAATGACAGAGGCGATGTTAAAGATGATGTCAGCGTATGACAGGTTCAACCAGGAGGAGATCCATGAGAGAACGCTGCAATACTATGGGAGTCAGGTTATTACGGAGAAGTATATCAATATTTTTAAAGGGATAATGGGGAAACCTAGGGAAGAAGAGATTTAAGATTAGCGATTAACGATTTATGAGGTAAGAAGGAATTAGAACTTCAAATATCTGCAATCATTAATCATTATTCTTAAATCAAAATTATTCCTTAAATTTGCAGCCTCAACATGGTGGATGTAGCTCAGTTGGTTAGAGCGCCAGATTGTGGTTCTGGAAGTC
>CAZRHW010000292.1:0-4572 GCA_964599785.1 uncultured Bacteroides sp.
AACCTGTAACCTGCACCCCGTACCCTGCACCCTGTAACCTGTAACCTGCACCCTGTAACCTGCAACCTGCACCCTGTAACCTGCACCCTGCAACTTGTAGCCTGCACCCTGCAACCTGCACCTCGCACTCTGTACCCTGCCCTTCCTTAGCCTCAGTCTTCTTCCATTAATTGACAACCACAATGAAATACGCGCTCCCTCCCTGATGAAATATTTTCGTATCTCAAATTTCACCCTGTGAAATGCAAAGCAATTTTGCTAGTAAAATTATTTCACAGGGTGAACAGGGCAGACGTCGCATTTCACGTGGTAAACCGACAACCACTCTCACACTCATACCCAAACCCAAACCCAAACCCAAACACACTAATATACCAGTATACTAATAAACCAATTTACCCTTTGGCCTTAGCCTCAGCCTTAGCCTTAGCCTTAGCCTTCTTCAATTAGAACGTCATGGTGAATACGGTTTCCGTATCGGGAGTGGAATGTGCTGAGATTGTTCCATTATGCAGTCTGAGGATTTGTCTTGACAGGCTCAGGCCAATACCTGAACCGCTTTGCTTGGTTGTAAAGAACGGGATAAAGATCTTGTCGAGCACTTCGGGTAAAATACCTGTTCCATTATCAGCTACCTGCATGGTAACCCTGCCTCGTTTATTATAAAATGCTTTTAGCTCGATGGTAGGATTGGCACGGTTATCAAGTGCGTGAACGGAGTTCCTGATCAGGTTGATGATAACCTGTTCGATCAGTTGTTCATCTGCTGAGACCATCAGGTTGTCGGGGTCGATCCTGGTTGAAAAATTGATTTTGCTTTCTGTCAGTTCCTCTTCCATAAGCAGGTGAATATTCTTGAAAAGATCTTTAACCGGGAAGATTTTGAAGTTAGGTTTGGGAATACGGGTCAGGTTACGGTAAGTATTTACAAAATGAAGCAAGCCTGTACTTCTTTTATTGATGGTTTGAAGAGCCTGCTTGATCTCCATAACGGTATTCAGGTCCAGGTCTTCTTGCAGATTACCTCCTTCTGTAATTCCTTTAAGCATGATTTCAAGTGTCGAGGACAGGGATGCGATAGGTGTGATTGAATTCATGATTTCGTGTGTAAGAACGCGTATCAGTTTCTGCCAGGCTTCCGTTTCCTGTTCTTCCAGAACGTTCTGGATATTATTGATCGTGGCAAGGATAATGAGTTTTTCTTTTATTTTAAATTCTGTTGCATAGATAGCCAGCTGAAGGATGTCGTCCTGATCCTGTACTTTGACAAGGGTGTTTTCACCCGGACTGATATTCAGAAGTGTATTAACCAGTTCGCCACTCATCTGTTCCAGCCCTTTCACATTTTTCAGGCTGTGGATCTGAAAAAGTTTTTTTGCTGCCTTGTTGATCATCTCCACGGTACCGTCTTTACGGTAAGCAATAATCGATACATCAATATTCTGAACAATACTCTGGAGATAGTGAAAATGTTCTTCCTTTTCTGAACGGACCTTCTGGAAATCATTGATCACATCATTAAATGCCCTGTTCAACTCATTAAACGAACTTCCCATACCCTCGATCTGGAATGATCTGGTAAATTCAGAGAAACGGATTGATTCAAGGAAACTGGTCAGATCACGGTTTGTCCGGTCAACATAACGGATTAATGAGAAAACCAGGAAAACGATGATGATGCCCACAAGGATGGGTACGATACGGAAATTAGTTTCCAGGGCATAAAAGAACAGAAAAATGGCAGCAGCCAGAATAAGTATTCTGACAATTATATTTATTCTGAAATTTTTAAATATCATATTTTTCCATTCTTCTGTATAAGGAGGTTCTGGTCAGGCCCAGCTCTGTGGCTGCCTGTGTGATATTACCCTGGTATTGCTTAAGGACTTTATTGATGATATTTTTTTCTATCTCCTCAAGGTTATAGGTGTCCAGTTCAAGATCTCCAACTTTCTGGCTTGCTGCTGAAAGAAGGAAGTCGTCCTCTTCAATGGTATCAGTATCACTCATAATGATGGCACGTTCAATAGCGTGTTGCAATTCTCTGACATTTCCGGGCCAGTGATACTGGTTGAGTTTCTTCAAACCATTTGCACTGACACCCCTGATGGCTTTCTTATATTTTTTCGAATAGATCTTCAGGAAATGATCAAGAAGTAATTGAATGTCCCCACTTCTTTCCCGCAGGGGTGGGAGATGGATCTCAACTGTATTGATCCGGTAAAGAAGATCCTGGCGGAACCTGGTCTCCTGCACCATATCGTAGATATTGATATTGGTGGCACATATCAGCCGTACATCAATCGGAATTGGTCTGTTGCTTCCGACACGTGTAACCTCCTTACGTTCAATTACAGTTAACAGTTTGGTTTGAAGTGGAAGTGAGAGATTTCCAATCTCGTCCAGGAAAAGGGTTCCTTTATCTGCAATTTCAAAACGTCCCTGTTTGGTCTTGTGTGCATCTGTAAAAGCTCCCTTTTCATGACCAAACAGTTCACTTTCGAAAAGGGTTTCTGCAATAGCTCCAAGATCGACACTGATAAAAACTTCATCTTTTCTTAAGGAATTTCTGTGCAGGGCCCGCGCTACAAGCTCCTTGCCGGTTCCATTTTCACCAAGAATCAGGATGTTGGCATCTGTGGCGGCAACTTTTTTAATCGTTTTGAATACCTGTTGCATTTCGACCGAATGACCAATAAATTCATGGAATGGCTGGTCAAGGACAGCACTGATTTCCTGTTGCCTGCTTCTTAATCCTTTTGCTTCCATCCTGGATCTGCGCAGTTTGACCGATGAAGAAATTGTTGCCAGCAGCTTCTCATTCTGCCAGGGTTTGAGAATAAAGTCCGTGGCACCTGCTTTTATCGATTTAACAGCTTTTTCAGCATCTCCATATGCTGTGATGAAGACGACTACTGCATCCGGATCGATCTCCAGGATTTTCGCCAGCCAGTCAAATCCCTCCTGTCCACTGATGGCATCTTTTGTGAAATTCATGTCGAGAAGTATCACATCATAATCCTCATTATGCATGGTGGGAGGAATTTGTTCCGGATCATTTAAAGTGGTGATCAATTCAACATGCTGTTTTAATAAAAGTTTTAGCGCAAATAGGATGTCTTCATTATCATCCACTGCTAAGATTTTTCCTACTTTGGTAATCATGTCAGCAAGATTCTAATTATTCATACTCAGAAATAATGACGCGTGCCGGAGGCTTTCATAAACCAGTTCCAAAAACCGGTTATGAGTACCAAATTTAATCATATTTTTTATATTGTCCGGAATCGTACTATTATTGTTGCATAATTGAACACTTAAAGTGTGGATATGAATGATTGTATCAATCATAACAAATAGAAAAACAAAATGTTACAACATTTGGCATAATAAATGGTTTAATTCATTGTAAAAATTTATTTTTCCGGCAATGGATAGTATGGATCGTAAAATTGAAAAGAAGTTCAAATTCTTCAGCAAGAAAACTCTTTGGATTTCAATTGGAAGCATAGCCGTCTTACTGGTTGCTTACAATCTTGTCTTTGGTGATAAAAGCTCCAAGCTGAACGTAGATCTGGAAAAGATTTCAATTGCAGAGATCACACATGATGTTTTTCAGGATTATATTGCTGTAATAGGGACAGTAGAACCGATTCAAACAATATATATTGATGCAGTAGAAAACGGAAGGGTTGAAGAGATTCTCCTTGATGAGGGCAGTATGCTTAAGAAAGGTGATATTATACTGCGAATAAGTAATAACAACCTTATCATGGAAATTTCCAATGTGGAAGCCCAGATTGTGCAGGCCGTCAATCAACAGAGGAATGCACAGTTAACGATGGTTCAGCAGCAACTAAGTTCAGAAACACAACTTATTGAAGCCATAAGACAGCTCGCACAACATGAGAGGGCCTATAATAACAATAAAATGCTGTATGAACAGCAACATATCTCTTTCGAGGAGTTTGAGCAATCCAAAGAGATGTACAATGCTACAAAGAGAAAACTGAAACTGTTAGAGGAAATACAATACCAGGATTCAATTTTCAGGAAGGTGCAGATAGAATCAATGGAAGTTTCCGTAAACAGTCTGAACAGAAATCTTGAGATCATAAAAAGCAGGCTTGATAACCTGAATATCAGGTCATCCGTTAATGGTGAGCTGGCAACGTTAAATCCTGAAGTAGGTGAGGTGGTCACTTATGGTTCAAGGATCGGAACCATTAATATCCTGGATTCATATAAGCTCAGGGTTGAGATCGATGAACATTATATTGCCAGGGTTGCCAGGGGTTTAATCGGCGAATGTGACTTCGCAAGCACCTCTTATCCGGGGAAGATCATCAAGATCTATCCTGAGGTTCAGAATGGAAGATTTTATGTTGACATGGAATTTACCGGGGAAATACCATCCCAGATCAAGATCGGTCAGACTTCAAGGATCAAACTGGAATTGGGCGAATCAAAAGAAGCCATACTGATACCAAGAGGAGGCTTTTACCAGAGTACAGGAGGTCAGTGGGTATTCGTTATTGATCCTTCGGGTGAATTTGCATACAAAAGAGATAT
>CAZRHW010000293.1:0-704 GCA_964599785.1 uncultured Bacteroides sp.
ATTCCAGTTATTAATAGTCTGGTCTGAAAACAATCCTGATCCTTGTTTCTTCCTCAACTTCCACTCCGTCACGTTTAGGTGGAAACCAGTCGGGACCGTTCTTAAGCAGACGGATGGATTCTTCCGTAAATTCCTTACCGGGGCTTTTTAAAACGAAGATATCCTTTGGCCGGCCTTCCTTATCAACCATAAAACTCAGCACAACCACTTCACGTGAATTGGGCTGGTGTTCCGGAGGATAATGAATGTTGTCTTCGATATAATCCCTGAATTTACGAAAACCCGGAACCGGACAAGCTGTTTGATAATTTTCATCCATTTTAATGGTTGAAATAGCACCTGTAAGATCTCCTTTTTTCTGAACGCCATAGCCGATTACAACCAGTTCATTGAGCTCCGATTCTGAAGGATCCATGGTGATCCGGACATCTTTTTCATCAGACATTTCAATTTCCTTTCTTTTCATTCCGATAAAATCAGCAACCAGCATATGGCTCGTATCTTCCTGAAGGCTAATCTCAAAATTACCATTATTATCGGTCACGGTTCCGGTAGGTGTTCCTTTAACGGAAACAACTGCGCCGGTGATGGGAAGATTATCCTCTGATGAGACAACCACACCCCGGACAAGGGTGGTACTGATTTTTCCGGATGATATATTTCCCTCGCCGGCAGACCTGGCCTTATTCATTGATAATGAAGGT
>CAZRHW010000293.1:714-4572 GCA_964599785.1 uncultured Bacteroides sp.
TTCTTTCTGCACTTTACGAATCAATTCTCTTGCTTTGGATTCTTCTTTCAATTCAAATTCAACAATTTCATCCATAGTAACCAGTTCTGTTTTGTCATCTTTTATGACAATTCCCTGCAACTCATCGGTTATTTCCATTTCTTTCTGTTCAGCCATAGCTGACACTACCGGTTCATAAATTTGTTCTTTCACTTCAACTGATATTTCTTCTTCAGGTGATTCCGGGGTCGTAACCAGATCCTGACTTTTTGTTAAAGATTTTTTCGTGATCTGTCTGCCGGTTGCAATATCACTCCGGGAGATTTCTTCTTCGCTCACGGATTTTTCTGAACCTGGCTCAATCAGGATTTCCTGGTTTTGTATGGTTTCCTGGTTTTTCTGTTCCGTCGTTTCAGTAAAAGCAACCTGCCCTGGGAAAAGGCTGATCTTTGTGACCATGATAACAAGTGATCCAATAACAATTATGGCTGCCACCGCGGCTGCCACCCTGTAGAATACGAAACGGTTTTTATGTTGTGTCCTTCCCGACAGGCGCTGATGCAGGTCTGCAAGATCTCTCCTGGCTTCATCGGTGGAAACAGATGATAATCCCTCCATTGCCTCAGCTTCGAAGGGATCTTTCTGGAGATCTTTTTCAAAGATATTTCTTTCCCGGCCAGTCATCTCATTCCCGGAATATCTCAGAAAATCTTCCGAGGCCCTTGTCTTATGTTTTTTATTTCGTCCCATACTTACTTTCAAGGCAAATTTTCAGATTTCTTTTGGCATTTTGCAAATGACTTTTCACTTTTTTTTCCTCCATTTTGAGTGAAAAAGCAATATCCTGATAGCATTTATTTTCAAAGTAAAAAAGCTGTATGCATGTTCTCTGCTCCGGTTTAAGCTTATCTATACAGTCTTTTAATGCATTATCCTCATCTGTTTCATCTTTGTCTATAGGATGCAATTCAATATCGGATTCCACAAATTTTACATGGTCAATTTTCCAGTTATTGATACGGCGGTCTTTTGATTTTTGTGACCGGATTTGCATTAAACAATAATTCTTTGTTAATACGTATACCCAGTTTTTGAATTGTCTGATCTCATGCTGTTGTGCTTCTGCAATCAGTTTTTCAAAGATCTGCATAACAGCATCTTTGGCATCCTCGCGGTTTTTCAGGTAACGCAGGCAAACACCATATACAAGGTGCATGTAACGTGCATAAAGATTGCCAAGCACTTCAAGATCACCCGAAGATTGATATTTCTTCAGCAGTGATTCGTTGGGCTGATCCTGGTTATATTTCCTCCCGATTCTTAACAAGCTAAAAATCTGTTAGTTTACTTATATGCTAAAAGAAATAACATTTATTCTATTTCTGACTTTATTGTTGAATTCAAATATCGAACCAAAAATAAAATTAATATTTCTCGCAGATAAACGCAGATTAACTCGCTGATTTCCGCAGATATATATATTAAAATTTGCGTGAATCTGCGTTTCATCAGCGCAAATCTGCGAGAACCCTATTCTTGCAAATTTAGCTTCACAACTTAATTCCATTAAACATATAAAGATTCACCATTACGAAAAAAATAAAAAAAATTATGGAATCCTGTTCATTCCTGCATCCTATAGATGAAGTTTAACAAAAAACGAATAATCATGAAAACATTTTTTTCTTTTTTAACGATGCTGATCATCTGTGCATTGTTTATTGCAGCAGGTAATCCCCGGGTTATTACAGGGAAGGTTACCGATGATCAGGGAACACCATTAGCCGGTGTGAATGTTACTGTAAAAAAATCCTCACGCGGAGCCATCACAGATATAAAAGGAGAATACCGGATAACTGTTTTGCCGGAGGATAAAACGCTTGTCTTTTCCTTTGTTGGCTATGAAACCAGGGAAGTAAAGATTAACGGGCGCACTGTAATCAATATCACTCTTCAGCCTGAAGTTCTGGCATTGGAGGAGCAATGTGATATAGTTGCATACGGGGTGCAACCGAAAGTAAATGCCATGATCAGTACCAGGGGCAGCCATAAAATGACGGCTGCCGATGGTGTGAGCATTTCATATGATGCTTATATCCCGGATTTCAATACTGAGGGTTATTCAACAATCCATGAAAACGGGTATAAGGATGTATTGAACCAGCCTCTTTCGACTTTTTCCATTGATGTTGACAGGGCATCATACGCAAATGTGCGCAGGTTCATTAATATGGGCCAGTTACCTCCTGTTGATGCCGTGAGAATTGAGGAGATGATCAATTATTTTGGTTATAATTATCCTGAACCGAAAGATGAACACCCGTTTTCAGTATATACGGAATTATCCATTTGCCCCTGGAACGAAAATCATCAACTGTTGCATGTTGGGTTGCAGGGTAAAAAGATGGAAAAAGACGAACTGCCCAATTCAAATCTTGTCTTTTTACTGGATGTTTCAGGATCGATGAGTGATTACAACAAACTCCCATTACTGAAATCGGCATTTAAGATGCTTGTCAATGAATTACGTCCTGAAGACAGGGTAGCCATTGTAGTCTATGCAGGTGCAGCCGGGCTTGTATTGAAATCAACTCCGGGAAATGAGAAAGAAAAAATCCTGAATTCCATCGAAAATCTTCAGGCCGGTGGATCCACTGCAGGAGGTGAAGGATTAAGGCTGGCCTATAAGATAGCAGAAGAGAATTTTATTGAAGGGGGAAATAACCGTATCATTCTTGCCACTGACGGTGATTTTAATGTAGGTGTCTCGAGCAATGCTGAGATGGAGCGCCTGGTTGAAACTGAACGCGAGAAAGGTGTGTCTATCACTGTGCTTGGTTTCGGAATGGGGAATTATAAAGATGATAAGATGGAGATCATTGCGGATAAAGGTAATGGGAACTATGCTTATATTGATAATATCCAGGAAGCCCGCAAAACCATGGTCAGTGAATTTGCAGGAACACTCTTCACGATTGCCAAGGATGTAAAGTTCCAGCTTGAGTTTAATCCTGCCAGGGTAAAAGCATACCGGTTAATAGGTTATGAAAACAGGTTGCTGAATGATGAGGATTTCAATGATGATAAGAAAGATGCCGGTGAAATGGGAGCAGGGCATACTGTCACCGCTCTGTATGAACTGATCCCGGCAGGGGCGGATGAAGAAATTGGCAGTATTGATCCGTTGAAGTACCAGAAAAATTCAACCACAGTGAAATCCGATCCGAATGCTGAACTGCTTACTGTAAAGCTCCGGTATAAAGAGCCTGATGGACTGACAAGCAAGCTATATGAGAATCCGGTTAAAGGGAAAGTGCTGGATCTTTCAGCAACATCGGAGCACTTCAGGTTTTCTGCTGCTGTAGCTGAATTTGGCCTCCTTCTGAGGGAATCGGAATTCAAGGCGACAGCAACCATAGAAGAAGTTATTCAATTAGCCCAGGGTTCCAGGGGAGAAGATGAAGAGGGGTACAGGGCAGAATTTATAAAACTTGTGAAAACGGCGGATGAGCTGATTGATATGAGGGCAGAAAAGTAAAAAACAAAAAACCCGGCCGCGGCCGGGTTTTTTTGTAACTCCAGCAAAGAATCAGATAATTACTTTGCGCCATACTTTGATGAAAGGAGCTAATGTTATTTGGAGACTTCTCGATAACAGAGAATTTGATGAGTTAATGTCAAGGAAATTATGGCAAGAGATATATGATCCAGAAGATCTTCTTGAGTTCGACTATTAAACCCTATATTCTTATTTTTCTCACCCCTGATAAATGTTTTTCATAAAAAGAGTTAATTTATAAACGTTTTTCATGAAAAATAAATGTTTTTCATATATCTTTGCATGTAAATAAAATTCATGAAATATGGCTGAAAGTAAAC